>JAAZBK010000316.1 GCA_012513855.1 Acidimicrobiales bacterium | reverse complement strand
GTGCGTGCTGGTGCTACCCCATCCTGGTCCCGGGAGGACACGACCACCTGGGGATGCTCACCATCCTCCAGTCCGACAGCCGGGCCCCCACCACGGCGGAGTCGCCGCTCCTCGAGCGCGCCCGCAACCTGGCGGCCATCGCCGTCGAGCGACGGCGGTTCGAGGGTCGGTTGGAGCACCAGGCGGTGCACGACGTCCTCACGGGGCTTCCCAACCGGCTGCTCCTCATGGACCGGATCGAACAGGCGCTGGCGCGAGGGCGAGACCAAGAGGTCGACGTGGCGGTCCTGTTCATCGACCTCGACAACTTCAAGGTCATCAACGACAGCCTCGGCCACAGCGTCGGAGACCGGCTCCTCGAAGGGGTCGCGGAGCGCTTCCGGGCCAACGTGCGTCGAGAGGACACGGTCGGCCGCTTCGGTGGCGACGAGTTCGTGGTCGTGTGCGAGGGGGTGGGTGGTGAGCCCGGTGCCATCGAGGTGGCCGAGACCCTGGCCGCCGTGCTCGCGGAACCGGTGGAGATCGACGGCACCGAGGTCCACGTGTCGGCCAGCATCGGCATCGCCCACGCGGCCGACGGCTCAGCCGATCCCCAGGCGCTGATCCGCGACGCCGACTCGGCGATGTACCGGGCCAAGGACCAGGGCCGGGCCGGCCACGCCGTGTTCGAGACCGAGCTGCACGAACGGGTCGTGCAACGGCTGGAGCTCGAGCGGGCCCTGCGCTCGGCGCTGGTCCACGGCGAGCTGGCCGTCCACTACCAACCGGTGGTGCGCCTGGCCGACAACTCGATCGTGGGGGTCGAGGCGCTGGTCCGCTGGGATCGGCCCGGGATCGGCGTGGTCGAGCCCGAAGAGTTCATCGCCGTGGCCGAGGAGACCGGGCTCGTCGGATACCTGGACCGCTGGGTGCTCACCGAGGCCTGCCAGCAGATCGCCGCCTGGCGATCGGGTGGGCTCGGTTCGCAGCTACGGCTGTCGGTGAACATCTCCGCCCGGGAGCTGGGCGACCCCAACCTGCCCAGGTTGGTGAGCGACGCGCTGGCCCGCGCCGGCCTCACCGGCGACGCCCTGGTGGTGGAGATGACCGAGAGCGCCCTGGCCGCCGACACCGAAGGGGCGCTGGCGTCGCTCACCCGGTTGAGCGAGCTGGGCGTGCAGATCGCCATCGACGACTTCGGCACCGGCTACGCGTCGCTCGACTACCTCCGCCGGTTCTCCATGGCCCACCAGCTGAAGATCGACCGGTCGTTCGTGGCCGATCTGGACTCGGGCCGAGCGCGCGACCAGGCGATCGTGTCGGCATCGCTGGTGTTGGCACGCGACCTCGGGTTCGTGTCGGTCGCCGAGGGCGTGGAGACCGAAGGCCAGCGAGCGGTGCTCACCGCCATGGGTTGCACCCTCGCCCAGGGCTACCTCTACTGCCCGCCGCTCCCCGCAGCCGAGCTGGAGCAGTGGATGCGCCAGGTGCTGGCCACCAAGACCTGACAGCTTCTTCCGCCCCGGTTTCCCGCCGGGCTCTCCTGGTCAGCCGCCGCTGGTAAGAGCATCCGCCGCGGCTCATCTCCCCGCCCAGGGCGGGGCGGTGCCTGGGGAGGCTGTCTTCCTTCGTGCGCGCGTCGATCCTGCCCGGCCTCGCGGCGCCACACGTCTCGTGAGGTCTGAGCGTCGTCGCTGCTGGTCGGCCGGTCGCAGGATCATCGTGCTCCTTCGTCCAGAGCAGCCTCGGCACCGCCGCGCCGGGCTCTCCTGGTCAGCCGCCGCTGGTAAGAGCATCCGCCGCGGCTCCTAGGGGCGTGGGGTCGTCTCGGTCGTCCCAGAAGCCGTGGGGGACCGTCACCGGGCGAGGCCCGTGCTGGTGGCCGCGGGGGAGCCCCACCGATTCGGCTGGGAGCTCCACGGTGGGATCCAGGTCGGCCAACCTCTGCTCGAACTGCTCGAGCGTCTCCGATTCCACCAGGCGCCGCCTGGCAGCCGGGCCGACCGGGTAGCCTTGGAGGTACCACCCCACGTGCTTGCGGAGGTCGCGCACGCCGACGGTCTCGCCGTGCCAGTCGACCAACCGTCGAGCGTGATCGGCCATGGCGGCGACGACGCCGCCCACGTTCGGCACCGTGTCGGAGGGTCGCCCCGAGAACGCGGCGGCCAGGTCGGCGAACAGCCAGGGCCGGCCCAGGCACCCCCGTCCGACCACCACGCCGTCGCAGCCCGTCTCCTCCACCATTCGCAGAGCGTCGGCGGCCAGCCAGATGTCGCCGTTGCCCAGGACCGGGACGTCGGAGACCGCCTCCTTCAACCGGGCTATGGCCTCCCACCTGGCGCGCCCCGAGTACGCCTGCTCCGCCGTGCGGGCGTGGAGCGCGACCGCGGCCGCCCCCTCACCGGCTGCTATCGGACCAGCGTCGAGGTAGGTGAGGTGGTGGTCGTCTATGCCCATCCGCAGCTTGACGGTGACCGGAACGTCGCCGGCGCCGTGGACGGCAGCGGCGACCACCGCCTGGAACAGCCGCCGGCGCCACGGCAACGCCGAACCGCCTCCGTGCCGCGTGACCTTGCGCACCGGGCAACCGAAGTTCAGGTCGACGTGCTCGGCGCCGAGCTCCCCGACGAGGCGGCGCACGGCCTCCCCCATCACCGTTGGATCGGTGCCGTACAGCTGGATCGACCGCGGGGTCTCACCAGGGCCGAACCTGGCCAGCCGGTGGGTCTTGTCGTGGCCCTCGACCAGCCCGCGCGCCGCGATCATCTCGCTCACGTACAGCCCGGCGCCCTGGGAGCGGCACAGCTCGCGGAACGGCGCGTTGGTGACGCCGGCCATGGGCGCGAGCACGACCGGAGGCCAGATCTCGTGGTGGCCGATGCGCAGCGGGGCCAGTTCGAGGGTGCGGGTTGGCGCGGACATGGTCCCAACAGCGTGCCAGCAGGGGAACGGAAGCGGCGACCCGGCCCGGTAGCGGGCCGAACGAGCAGGATTGGTGGGATCGGCCGCCGGCCGTGCGACAATGGGGCTCGTGCGCGAGCCCATGGCCGAGGTCCCAGGTACAGACCCCGACGACGACTCGCCGAAGGAGGCGTGTGGCGTGTTCGGGGTGTTCGCCCCCGGCCAGCCCGTCTCCCACATGACCTACCTGGGCCTCTACGCCCTTCAACACCGCGGCCAGGAGTCGGCCGGCATGGCGGTGAGCGATGGCGAGCAGGTCACCGTGGTGAAGGACATGGGCCTGGTGTCGCACGTGTTCGACGACCGCACCCTGGCCCCGCTCACCGGTCACCTGGCCATCGGCCACACCCGCTACTCCACCACCGGCTCCAGCACCTGGCGCAACGCCCAGCCGGTGTACCGCGGGGTGGGCGACACCCAGTTCGCGCTGGGTCACAACGGGAACCTGGTCAACACCGAGCAGCTGGCCGAAGAAGCGGGCATGCTGCCCGGCACGGTGGCAAGCGACAGCGATCTGGTGGCCGAACTGGTCGCCGCCGAGCTGGAACGGGCCACGTCGGCCGCGGTCCACCCGTCATCGGGAGACGCGGAACCGCCAGAGTCGGCGGCCTCGTTGGATGCCGCGGTGGCTGCCGTCCTTCCCCGCCTCGAGGGCGCCTTCTCGCTCATCTTCATGGACGAGAACCGGGTGATCGGGGTCCGTGACCCCAACGGCTTCCGGCCTCTCTGCCTCGGGCGCTTGGAGCACGGGTGGGTCATGGCCTCGGAGTCGCCGGCCCTCGACGTCGTGGGCGCCCACTTCGTGCGCGAGGTGGAGCCGGGCGAGATGGTGATCATCGACGAATCAGGCGTCACCTCCTCCCGGCCGTTTCCCCAGGAGCGCTTGAACCCGTCGCTGTGCGTGTTCGAGTTCGTCTACTTCGCCCGGCCCGACACCCGCCTGTACGGCAAGAGCGTCCACCACGCCCGAGTGCGTCAGGGCGAGCTTCTGGCCGAACAGGCCCCGGTCGAGGCCGACATGGTCATGGGCGTTCCCGAGTCCGGTCTGCCGGCCGCGGAGGGCTATGCCCGCGCCAGCGGCATCCCCTACGGCCAGGGCCTGGTGAAGAACCGCTACATCGGCCGCACCTTCATCGCCCCCAGCCAGGAGATGCGGGCCCTCGGCGTCCGGATGAAGCTCAACCCGCTCAAGGAGAACCTGGCGGGCAAGCGGGTGGTGGTGGTCGACGACTCCGTCGTCCGGGGCACCACCCAGAAGCAGTTGGTGAAGATGTTGCGCGAGGCCGGTGTGAAGGAGGTCCACCTCCGGCTCACCTCGCCGCCCATCAAGTGGTCGTGCTTCTACGGGATCGACACCGGCCGGCGCAGCGAGCTCCTCGCCGCCAACCTCACCGTCGACGAGATCCGCGACTACCTCGACGTCGACACCATCGCCTTCATCACCCTCGACCGGCTGATCGCGTCCACCGAGACCCCCGGCGCCGGCTTCTGCGACGCCTGCTTCACGGGTGAGTACCCGGTTCCGGTGCCGGTCACCCTCAGCAAGGGCGTGCTCGAGGCACCTCAGCCCGAACCGGAGCCGGCGTCATCGTCGGGCAGCACCGGGCTGTTCGGATCCTTCCTACTGCCCGCCGACGACGCCCGTCGCGGGCTCTGACGCAGCTCGACCACCGAACAGGGGAAACCAGCACCGATGGGTGAGACCTACGAGGGCGCCGGCGTCGACATCGCCGCCGGAGAACAGGCAGTAGAACGAATCAAGGACAAGGTCCGCTCCACCTTCCGTCCCGAGGTGATCGGAGACATCGGCGGCTTCGGAGGCCTGTTCAGCTTCGCCAACCACCGGTTCCGCCACCCCGTTCTGGTGTCTTCCACCGACGGCGTGGGCACCAAGGCGCTGGTGGCCCAGGCGGCCGGACGCTTCGAGACCATCGGCATCGACCTGGTGGCCATGTGCGTCGACGACCTGGTGTGCCAGGGGGCCGAGCCGCTGTTCTTCCTCGACTACATCGCGGTCGGCAAGCTCGACCCCGACCACATCGAGCAACTGGTGGAGGGCGTGGCCGAGGGGTGCCGTCAGGCCGGTTGCGCCCTGATCGGCGGAGAGATGGCCGAGCATCCGGGGGCCATGGACCCCGGAGAGTTCGACCTCGTCGGGTTCGCGGTCGGCGTGGCCGAGCGCGATCACCTCATAACGGGCGAGTGGGTCGCTCCGGGCGACGTGCTGATCGGGCTGCCATCCCCGGGCCTGCGCTCCAACGGCTACTCGCTCGCGCGTCGCGTGCTGCTCGAGGTGGCCCAGAAGTCGCTCGACGATCCTGCGTTCGACGGTGCCCACCACACCCTGGCCGAGGAGCTGCTGATCCCCTCGGTGATCTACGCCCCGGCGGTGCTGGCCCTCCAGAAGCAGGTCGACGTGAAGGGCGTGGTCCACGTGACCGGCGGCGGCATCGCCGGCAACCTCACCCGCGTGCTGCCGAAGGGGGTCGACGCCACCATCGACGAGGGGAGCTGGGAGCCGCCGCGGATCTTCGACGAGATCCGACGGCTGGGCGAGATCGACCCCGCCGAGATGCGCAAGGTGTTCAACCTCGGCATCGGCATGGTGGTGGCGGTAGCGGCCGACGACGCCCACCGGGCCATCGACACCCTCCGCTCCAACGGCCACCGCGCTGTCCAGATCGGAGAGGTCACCCGCGGCGACGGCGCCGTCCGCTTCGACTGACGAGGCGTCCCTGCCCCGGGCCGGGGCCGGGGCCCCCACCGCTCAAGCGGGTGATGGGGCCAGCGTCGGGAGCGGAGCCACGTCGACCACCTTCGGCCCCGCGGAGATGCGAGCCACGTGCGGACCGTCGTGGCGCCAGATGGCGGCGTCGATGGCGTAGTGGTGGAGGTTCAAGCCGATGAAGACGAGCGATCCGTAGAGGCCGGGAGTCGCGCCGGAGGCGAACGAGCTGTCGAGGAAGCTGGGCAGCCACGCCGCCATCAAGAGACCGCCCGCCAGCGCTCCGCCGATGAGCGACAACCAGAGGGTGCGGATCCTGGGACCGGTGTTGATGATCCTGGTCGGTTTGGCCATGGTGGTGAGTCCGGCGCGCAGCGCGGTCGACGTGGGCGACGGCGATCCCTGCCAGATGCCCACCCTGAACGCCGTCAACGTCGGCGTGGTGGATCCCTGCGACCCGTGCCAGGTACTGCAAGCGGTGCCCGTCGCGATCGTCGATCCCTGCGAGCCCCCCGTCGCCAGCTCCACATCGAGGCCGTGGAACCCCGGCACGCAGGCCACCACCACCAGCGAAGCCCCCACCACCACGGCGGAGGTCACCACCACGACGGCGGAGGCCACCACCACCACCGGGGTCGTCACCACGGTCACCGAGCCCCCCACCACCACATCGACTCCCGTGGCTGTCGGCGGCGCCGACGATGATCGCCCGTCCACCGGTGGCCAGGCCTTGGCGAGGACGGGTTCCTCCACCACGCCGATGACGGTTGCCGGCATCGCTCTGGCGGGCCTCGGAGCGGTTCTCCTGCTGGCTGAGCGCCGGCGCATCACCGCTCGAACCTGATCCCGCCGTCCGGGGTCGTTCTTCTGAACTCGCAGCCGGGGCCCTGGGCCCCGGCTGCGGCGCGTCCAGGCCCCGCCGGACCCCCGTGGCGGAACCCACCTCAGGTCGGTGAGGGAAGGATGCTCAGCCGCTCCAGTCGATGGAGCACCAGGTGCGGTGGTGGCAGCTGGGGCACTTCATCCAGTGGCCGTTCCGGCGGCCGGGTATCCACACCGTGCCGGTGAGCCAGCGCAGGCCGAGGTCGGTGAGGTTGACCCGGCTTCGGGCCTCGCAACCCGAGCAGGTCACCACCACGGTGCCGGGTTGGCGAGGTCCGGTGGAGTACAGCGCCTCCTTGCCGTCGGCCGCCGGGCCGGAGCGGATCGTGTCGCGCGCCGCGCTCACGGGCGTCTCGAACAGCGCCCTCCGCCCCTGGGGATCGTGGGACTGACGTCTCTCCCTGGATCGCCTCGGCGGGTCGGCCGCAGCGGCGGCGTCGTCGTCGTCGCCGTCGTCGGCGGGTGGGTGGTCGCTCACCGCCGGTTCCCCCTGCGGGGCTCCATGAGCTGGGCTGCGAGCTGGCGGTAGGCCTCGGCGCTGCGCGACCGGGGTGCATGGCTCAGCACCGACCGGCCCCGGGATGGCGCTTCGGCCACCTTCACCGACTTGGACACGTACGGCTCCAGCACCTCGATGTCGTACTCGGAGCCGACCTGCTCCACCACCTGGTGGGCGAGCTTGGTGCGGGAGTCGAACATCGTGGCGATGGCCCCGCGTACCGCCAGGTCGGGGTTGGTGTAGTCGCGCACGTCGTCGATGGTGTCGAGGAGCTGGCCCACGCCCCGCTGGCTCAGCGACTCGCACTGGAGGGGGATGAGCACCTCGTCGGCCGCGGTGAGCCCGTTGATGGTGAGGATCCCGAGCGACGGCGGGCAGTCGATCAGGACGTGGTCGTAGGTGGTGGCCACCTTCGACAGCGCCTTGCGCAGCACGTACTCGCGGCCGGTCTTGGTGAGGAGGTGCAGTTCGGCTCCGGCCAGGTCGATGGTGGAGGGCAGAAGGTGGAGCACCCCGACGCCGTGGCCCTCGGCCGGCTGCGGCGGGTCCAGTTCGAGGATGACCTCCACGGCCTTGGCCCGGTTCAGCAGCACGTCGTGAACCGACAGGTCGAGGGCTTCGGGGTCGACCCCGCAGGCCCACGACAGCGAGGCCTGGGGATCGAGGTCGACCAGCAGGACCGCGGCGCCGCGCTCGGCCATGGCCACTCCGAGCGCGTGGACCGAGGTGGTCTTGGCCACTCCGCCCTTCTGGTTGGCAACCGCCGTGGTCGTCATGCCACGAGTGTGCCACCAACCCCTCTGCCACCCGAATCTCCCGGGGGCGGGCATCGGATCGGAGCCGTTGGCGGCGCTAGCGTCGGGCAGCTATGACCGGACCTGCCCAGCTCCCCGGAGACCAGATCGAGGACGCGCTCCGCGCCGCCGCCGACAACACCCCCATCGACGAGTCGACCGGTGGCTACCGGCAGATGCGCTTCGTCCCGCCTCCCGGGGCCACCGAGATCTACCTGGTCCGCCACGGCGAGTCGGAACCGGCCGTGCCCGGACGGTCGTTCCCGATGGTCGACGGTCACGGGGACCCGGCGCTCGCGCCGCAGGGGCTGGAGCAGGCCGAGCGGGTCGGTGAGCGCCTCGGCTCCACCCACTTCGATGCGGTGTACGTCACCACCCTCCGCCGCACCCACCAGACGGCTGCTCCGCTGCTCCAGAGGCTCGGGGTCGAGGCCGAGGTCGAGGCCGACCTGCGCGAGGTCAGCCTCGGCGAGTGGGACGGTGGGCTCTACCGGCAACGGCTCTCGGAGGGCCACCCGCTCGCCATGCGCATGATCCACGAGGAGCGCTGGGACGTGATCCCCGGGGCCGAGCCCATGGAGGTGTTCACCGACCGCGTGCAGGGGGCCATGGACCGCCTCGTAGCCGCCCACGTCGATCAGCGGATAGCGGTGTTCACCCACGGCGGGGTGATCGGCGAGGTGCTGCGCCAGGTGGTCCAGACGCCGAGGCGGTTCGCGTTCGTGGGTGCCGACAACGGCAGCATCTCCACGGTGGTGTCGGTGGCCGGTCGGTGGCTGATCCGCGGGTTCAACGACACCTCCCACCTCTGACCCACCGCGCCGGTCGTTGCTACCGTCCAGGAATGCCGATTCCCGACGACGTCCGTCGAGCTGACCTGGCTCGTCGCATCTACGAGGTCGCCCACCTCACGGGCACCTTCACCCTGCGATCGGGTCGGGTGTCGAACGAGTACTTCGACAAGTACCAGTTCGAATCCGACCCGGTGCTGCTCGCCGACATCGCCGAGGCGATGGCGCCGCTGGTCCCGGAGGGCACCGAGGTGCTGGCCGGACTGGAGCTGGGCGGGGTCCCCGTGGTCACCGCCCTGGCGCGGGTCACCGGGCTGCCCGCCACGTTCGTGCGCAAGAAGGCCAAGGAGTACGGCACCGCCCGGTTCGCCGAAGGAGCCGCCGTGGAGGGACGCCGCGTCCTGGTGGTGGAGGACGTGGTCACCTCGGGAGGACAGGTGGTGCTGTCCACCGCCGACCTCCGCGGCGCCGGGGCCGACGTCACCGACGTGGTCTGCGTGATCGACCGCAGCGAGGGTGGGTCGGAGGCACTGGCGGCCGAGGGTCTCCGCCTGCACTCGGTGGTGGAGCGCTCCGACCTCGACGCCGCGGGCACCAGCGGCTCCTGACGCCGGAGCACCCGGCCGTGGTGCCACCGGACGGCTCCTGGTCGGTCGTCCGAGACGCCGCACGCGGTTGGGGCCGATTTCGACGGCGCGGCTAGCGTCGCCCCATGGTCTCACCCACCGCCGCCTTCTCCGTGGCCATCCGCGTTCGGCTGGACAACAAGCCCGGAACGCTCGGACGTCTGACGGTGGCGATCGGTGAGGTAGGCGGAAACATCGTGGCCCTGGAGGGCTTCGAGGCGCGCGACGAGTACCTCGACGAGGACCTCATCGTGAACTGCTCCTCCGAGGAGCACATCGAGGAGGTCTGCGAGGCCCTTCGCGGCCTCGACGGCGTCGACATCATCACCGTGTCGGATCGAACGTTCGACATGCACGACGGCGGCAAGATCGAGGTCCTGGCTCGGATGCCGGTGGCCGATCGCGACGACCTGTCGATGGCCTACACGCCCGGCGTGGCGCGCATCTGCACCGAGATCGAGAAGAAGCCCGAGCGGGTCCACGAGCTCACCATCAAGAAGAACACCGTCGCCATCGTCACCGACGGAACCGCGGTGCTGGGCCTGGGAGACATCGGTCCCGAGGCCGCGCTCCCGGTCATGGAGGGCAAGGCGCTCCTGTTCAAGAACTTCGCGGGGGTCGATGCCTTCCCGATCTGCATCGACGCCGGTCCCAAGGAGACGCCGATCCAGGAGCGGATCGATGCCATCGTCGACACCGTGGTGCGCGTCGCTCCCGTGTTCGGCGGCATCAACCTCGAGGACATCTCGGCTCCGGCCTGCTTCGAGGTCGAGGACCGCCTGCGCGAGCTGCTCGACATCCCCGTCTTCCACGACGACCAGCACGGCACCGCCGTCGTCACGCTCGCTGCGCTCGAGAACGCGCTCAAGATCGTCGGCAAGCACATCGGCGACGTTCGCGTGGTCATCGCCGGTGCCGGCGCCGCGGGCGTGGCCATCGCCAAGATCCTCATGAACGCCGGCGTGAGCAACGTCGTCGCCACTGACCGCCAGGGTGCGATCCACCGGGGCCGGACCGACCTCAACGACGCCAAGAAGGTGTTCGCCGAGATCACCAACCCCGAGCAGATCAGCGGAACCCTCGAGGAGGTCCTGCCCGGCTCCGACGTGTTCATCGGAGTGAGCGCACCGGACCTCATCACCGCCGACGACCTCCGCAAGATGGCGTCTGACCCCATCGTGTTCGCCATGTCGAACCCGAACCCCGAGATCCGCCCGGAGGCGGCCGCGGGTCTGGCGGCCGTGATGGCCACCGGTCGCAGCGACTACCCGAACCAGATCAACAACGTCCTGGCCTTCCCGGGGATCTTCCGCGGTGCGCTCGATGCCGGCGCCACCACCATCACCGAGCACATGAAGACGGCCGCCGCCACGGCCATCGCCCAGGCGGTGGAGCCCGACCAGCTGAGCCCCAGGTTCATCATCCCGTCGGTGTTCGACCCGCGGGTCGGTGAGCTGGTGGCCCACGCGGTGGCAGAGGCCGCGGTGGTCGACGGGGTCACCCGGCACCAGTAGGGGCGGCTCCGCCCCGGGTGAGAAGTTCACCGACCGGTCGGCGGGAACGCCGGTCAGGTCTGCGGTGCCCAGCCGGCTTACCGGCCTCGCCTCGTCACCGTGGATCCTCATGGCTCACAATGGTCGACATGGGAGCCCCCGACGCACCGGTGCAGGCAGTCACCTTCGACTTCTGGAACACGCTCATGCACGAGCAGTTCTCCATGCGCGACCGGCGGCTGGGCGCCTGGCTCGGCCTGCTGGAAGGCGAGGGCGCGGCGGTCGAGCGGGCAGCGATCGGGGCGGCCTACGAGCAGAGCTGGCACCGGTTCCAGCAGGCGTGGCACGCCAACCTCCGCTACGACGCCGCCGACGCCGTGAGAGACCTGCTGGAGCACCTCGACCTGTCTCCGTCCGACGCGGTGGTGTCCGACCTGGTGGCCGTGATCACCGATCCCGACCCGTCGTGGCGGCCCGATGCCACCGAGAACGTCGGCGAAGCCCTCGAGGCGCTTTCGTCGGCCGGTGTGCGGATCGGGATCATCTGCGACGTCGGCCTCACCCCGTCGCGGATCCTCCGCCGCTACCTCCAGGACCACGGACTGCTCAGCTACTTCGACCACTGGTCGTTCTCCGACGAGGTGGGCACCTTCAAGCCCGACCCCGAGATCTTCCGGCACGCACTCGACGGCCTCGGCGGTGTGGACCCTGGACGTGCCGCCCACATCGGCGATCTGCGGCGCACCGACGTGGCTGGCGCTCAGGGCATGGGGATCCTGGCCGTGCGGTACCACGGGGTCCACGACGACCCGGCCTCGGCGGAGGCCGGCACGGAGGACGTCGAGGGCGACGTGGTGCTGGCCGATCACCGCGAACTGCCCGCGGCGCTCGGCATCGCCTGACTCGTTCTGGTTGTGCTCCGCCATCTCAGGAAGCACATTTCGTGACCAGAACGAGCCGGCGTCGGTCGCTTCGTCGTTCTGGTAGTGATTCGCGTGCCTCTGGCGCGCTTTCCACTACCAGAAGCAGTTGGCCGTGAGCCCTAGTTGGGCTGGGCCAGGGCCTCCAGGACGGTGGCGTGGAGCTTGGACCGAACGCCCGCGATGTTGTCGCCGGCGTGAGCGGCGAGCGGACGGATCCGCTCGATGGTGCTGCTGAGCACGTCGGCCTCGGAGGCGGTGGCCTCGACGATGCCCTTGGCCAGCGCCTCGGCCGCCGGGTAGCGATGGGCGGTGAGCATGGCCTCGTGCGACGTGGTCACCGGGAGCCTCGAGGTCACCACGGCCTGCATGCCCGGAGGGAAGGGCATGCCGAGGTCGATCTCGGGTAGGCACCAGAAGCCCCGGTCGTCCCGCATGATCCGGTGGTCGTGCACCAGCGAGAGCATGGCGCCCGCGCCGAAGGCGTGGCCGTTGATCGCCGCCGCCGTGGGGCAGGGCATGGTGATGACCCGGGCGAAGAGGTCGTCGACCATGTCGAGGTACTCACCCATCCGGGTCGGGTTGGCTCCCAGCCAGTCGAGGTCGAGCCCGTTGGTGAAGAACTTGTCGGTGCCCGTGACCACCAGCGCCCGGGGTCCGTCGGCCGCGGCCACCTCGTTCAGGGCGCCCTGGAGGGCGCCGAGGAACTCGGGCGAGAAGCGGTTCTCGCCGTTGCCCATCCGCAGGATGAACACGTCGCCGTCGCGCCTGAGGTCGATCATCTGGAGAGTCTCCCAGGTGGAGCGGGCGCGGACCCCCCTCGGCTCTGATCTCGGTCGCGGGATCTTCCCAGGAAACTCCCAGCTTCGGCACTTATCGTCCTGACCATGACAGTGGACCCCACGCCTACCGCCGACGACGCCCGCCTCTCCCGTCGCCGGTTCCTCTCCGTCGGAACCATGACCCTGGCGGGAGCGGGTCTGGTCCTGGCGGGCTGTTCGAGCGACGACGACCCTGCCGCTTCCGGCGGTTCCTCCACCTCGACCGCGCCGTCGACCTCGGAGGCCGGTGGCACGTCCTCTACCGCCGATCCGGGGACGGGTGCCGCCGGAGGCGATGGCGATGGCGTCGAGGCCGGGAGCGGGACCCCCGCAGACACGGCCTTCACCGCGGCCGACTTCTCGGCGCTCGGAACCTGCCTCCTGCTCCCGGACCTGACCGCCGGGCCGTTCCCGACCGTCCGGCAGATGGAGCGGCGCGACATCACCGAGGGCAAGGACGGCCACCCGCTTCGGGTCGGGATCCAGGTGGTCGACGAAGCCTGCGAACCGATCCCGGGCGCCACCGTGGAGATCTGGCACTGCGACATCGACGGCGACTACTCGGCGTACGCCGACGGGGCCACCGAGGACGACGCCGGGGAGGGCACCACCTACTTCCGGGGCTTCCAGGTGACCAACGACGAGGGCATCGTCGAGTTCCACACCGTCTACCCGGGCTGGTACTCGGGGCGGGCCGTCCACATCCACTCGGCGGTGCACATCGACGAGAACACCGTGCTCACCACCCAGTACCTGTTCGACGACGAGGTCAACAGCCAGATGATGGCGCTGGAGCCCTACGCCCCCCACGGCGAACCCGACACCCCCAACGCCCGCGACGGCGTCACCGGCGGCAGCGGGGAGGCCGACGGCCTGATCATGGCGGTGAGCGACGATTCCGCCATCTCCGGATCACGGGCTCTGATCGTGGTCGGCGTCGATCCTGCGGCCACGTCCTCGGGAGGCATGGGTGGCGGGTTCCCGGGCGGCGGTGGTCCCGGTGGAGGACCCGGCGGTCCGCCTCCCGGTGCCGACGCCTGACCGCTCTCGGTTCACCACCTCCGGTCGACCTCGGGCCATCAGCCCCACGCCACCAGCTCAGGCCACCACCTGGGCCAGCAGGGAGACGGCCGAAACCAGGAGCACGGCCAGCACCACGCGGTCGAACGCGGGCCCGGCCAGGCGTTGTCGTACGCGAACGCCGAGGGGCAGCATGATCGCGGCGGGCACCGCGGCGGCCAAGGCGCCCCACGCTCGATCGGTGGTCATCGCGCCCTGCGCGAGCAGGATCGCGATCTGCACGGCGCCGGTGATGCCGAACAGCAGGGTGATCGAGAACACGTAGGCGTCGCGGGGGAGCCGGTACCCGTGGAACCAGGCGCCCACCACCGGCCCGGAGATGCCCGTGGCGCCCTGCACCACACCGATCACCGTCCCCGTGGCGGGCGACCAGCGGTGCGCTACGGCTGCGGGCAGGCGGAACTCGGGGTGGCGCACGAACTGCACCACGAAGCCGATGATGGTGATGGCGATGAGCACCAGGAGCGGCTCGTCGGACAGGTTCACCAGGGCCACGGTGCCGACCACTGCGCCGACCACCCCGAACCCGGCCAACCGAACCAGGTCCCTGGTCTCGCGGCGTCCTTCGCGAGAGTGCCAGCACAGGGCGATGTTGGCGACCAGGTTGGGCAGCGCGATGGCGACCACCGCGTCCTCGACCCCACCCACCAGGCTGATCAGCGGGACGGCCAGCAACGGGTAGCCCATGCCGGTGACTCCCTTCACGCCCGCGCCGAGCGCCGAGGCCGCGGCGATCGTTAGAACCAACCCGAGGCTCAGCGGAGCCCCCGACGCTGATGGCAGTGCTGGTCGGTCACCGTTGCAGCGTAGGAAGCGCCGCGCCGCGCCACGGCATCTGAAGCCGGCCCCGGCGCGACGAAACCCCCGCACTGCAGGGGCTTCGTCCGGTGGTCGGAACCGGCGTCGATCCGGTGACCTTCCGCTTTTCAGGCGGACGCTCTGCCAACTGAGCTACCCGACCCCATGTTTCCGGTGCTTGGAACGAATCTTTGCACCAGAGCGGTCCCGACGGGATTTGAACCCGCGACCTCCGGCTTGACAGGCCGGCGTGCACTCCAAACTGCACCACGGGACCAAACTGGCTTCACCGAAACCGAGGTTCCGGCACTTCACCCCGTTGCCGGGGCGAATGCGCACGCTACCGGGCGCCCGCGACGGGCCGCAAACCGCTTGAGGCCGGCGGCGCACGAAGGGGTCGGTGCGGGGCGTCCAGCCGACCCGTCGAACCTCCCCCGTCAGCCCGGGAGCTCGTGGTAGCCGCCCGCCTCCAACCACTGCTGGAAGAAGGCTTCCAGGTCACGGCCGGACTCGGCCTCGGCCAGCTCCACGAAGTCAGCGGTCGTCACGACCTGCCCGGACCGCTCTGCGAACCAGCGGCGGACGATGCTCCGGAACGTGTCGTCGCCCACCTCGAGCCGAAGGGCGTGGAGCGCCCGGGCACCGTTCCCGTACACCGCGGCGTCGAACTGGGAGGCGGCCGAGGCCGAGTAGGGCGCCAGATCCGAACCGAACATCCGGTTCTCGTCGTCGTCCACCAGCCGGGTGAGGTCGGTGCCCGTCGAGTGGGCGATCCACATCAGGTCGGCGTAGGTGGCGAAGCCCTCGTTGAGCCAGAGGTCGGTCCACTCCTCGGGGGTCACCGCGTTGCCGAACCACTCGTGGGCGATCTCGTGGGCCAGGGCGGTGACCTCGCCGGGACGGAGCCAGTCCCGGCTGAAGGTCGGACGGGTCTGGGTCTCCAGCGCGAGCGCGAGGTTGGTCGGGATCACGATGGCGCCGGCGTCGTCGTCGGGGTACGGCCCGAACTCGGATGTGAAGAAGGCGAGGATCTGCTCGAACTCGTCGAAGCCGGCCCTCAGGTCGCCGGACAGCGAGGTTGGGAAGGCGAAGACCAGCTCGGTGCCGTCGGCCGCGGTCCGCCGGACCAGGTCGTAGTGGCCGACGGCGACCAGCGCGAGGTAGGTGGCCATCGGACGGTCCTGTTCCCACACCCAGGAGGTGCGATCGCCGTCCTCGATCTGTTCGACGAGCCGTCCGTTGGCCACGCCGGTGGTGCCCGCCGGCGTCGAGAGCGAGATGCGCCAGGTGGCCTTGTCGGCCGGATGGTCGCTCACCGGCGCCCAGGTGGAGGTTCCGTGCGGTTCCGACAGGGTGAACCAGCCGCCGTCGTCGTCGCGCTGCCAGCCGATCTCGGAGGCCAGCGCCTCGAAGTACCGCGGCCGTGGGGTGCCCGCGTACTCCACCACCACCTCGACCACCTCCAGCGACGGCAGAGGTTCGGCCGGCCGGATCGTCAGCTCGCCGTCGGTGTGGTCGAACGTGGCCTCCTCGTCGTCGACGACCACCGTCGCGACGTCGAGCGCGACCAGGTCGAGCGTGAACTCGGCGAGGGGGACCTCGGTTACCGACGCGAGGCTGATGGTGGCCGCACCGGTGATGGTGTCGACGCCCGGGTCTGCCGCGACCTGAAGGTCGTAGTGCACCACGTCGACCCGGGGATCACCGAGGCCGGAGAAGGTCTCGTCGGGCACATCGTCCACCGACGGATCGGCGAACCCGTCGTCGGGAACTGGCACCGTGGTGGGCGGCTCTTCGTCGGGCGCTTCGGGTTCGGGCGACGTGGTCGACGTCGACTCGCCGCCCTCGACGTCGGGTCGGCCGATGGTGCTCGAGGTGGCCGTGGTCTCGGTGAGAGGGTCGCCGCCCCTGGCCGTGAGCGTGGACACCACGAAGAGCGCCCCGAGCAGGGCCGCCACCACCCCGACGATGAGCCAGCGTGATCGGTTCAAGCCTTGGCGTCCGGAGAGGGGAGACCTCCGAGGGCTTCGGCCAGCTCGGTGGGCGGGACCACCTCCAGCTGCTCGAAGGTGCACGACTCGGGTGAGCGGTCGGTCCGCCACCGCTGGAAGCGGGCGCTGTGGCGGAAGCGGCCGTTGTCGACCCGCTCGTACGCCACCTCGGCCACGAGGTCGGGACGGAGCGGCGTGAAGGAGAGGTCCTTCTTGGCGTTCCAGCGCGACTGGCCGCCGGGCAGACGGCCCTCGGAGGTGGCTTGGGCCATGGCGTCGGCCCACTGGCCCCACGGGTGGTCGCTGAGGTCGTCGGCCACGTGGGGCGCCAGCTCCTCGCGCAGCTCCGCCCGGCGAGCCACCGAGAACGACGACGCCACGCCCAGGTGGTGGAGGTTGCCGGCATCGTCGTAGAGGCCGAGCATCAGCGAGCCCGGGCCGTCGCCGTTCTTGTGCTCGCGGAAGCCGGCCACCACGCAGTCGGCGGTGCGGAGGTGCTTGACCTTGAGCTGCGTCCGCTTGTTGGGCTGGTAGGTGCCGTCGGCCTCCTTGGCCATGACCCCGTCGAGCCCGGCGCCCTCGAAGCGGGAGAACCAGTCGGTGGCGGTGGCCAGGTCGAAGGTGCCGGGGGTGACGTGGATCGACGGCGCGGGGTCGGCGATGGACTCCTCCAGCAGCCGTCGGCGTTCGGCGAGAGGACGGTCGAGGAGGGCGTCATCGTCCAGGGCCACGAGGTCGAAGGCCACGAACTGCGCCGGAGTCTCGACGGCGAGGCGGTTGATGCGCGACTCCGCCGGGTGGATGCGCTGCTGGAGGGCGTCGAAGTCCAGCCCCTCCGGCCCGGCCACCACGATCTCCCCGTCGACCACGCAGCGGTCCGGCAGCGACGCCCGCAACGGATCCAGCAGCTCGGGGAAGTAGCGGGTCAGCGGCTTGTCGTTCCGAGACCCCAGCACCACCTCGTCGCCATCACGGAACACCAGGCAGCGAAAGCCGTCCCACTTCGGTTCGAACCAGTACCGGCCCGGCTCGGCGTCGGGTAGCTCCGGGGTGGACTTGGCCAGCATCGGGGCCAGGGGTGGCATGACCGGGAGGTCCATGGACCGAGCGTAGGTGGACCCACCCACCCCGACCTGTCGCGACCTCCTCCTCCTCCCACCACGGCTGCCGAACATGTCGCAGTTATCGGGCGCATCGACGATAGCTGCGACATGTTCGTGGGTTGGGCGGTGGATCAGGCCTTGGTGAAGCCGGTGACGGTGGGCAGCGAGATCTCGATCGATTCGAAGTCGATCGAGCCCCCGAGCTGGGGGACCGCGTAGGCGACGGTGGTGGCCACCAGCTGGAGCCGCAGGCTGCTGCCCGGCTTCATGTGCTGGGCCACCACCTCTAGGTCGACCTCGGCGGTGTGGGTCTCGCCGTCGAGCGTGATCTCCACCGGCGTGATCTGGTTGCCCACCACCACGCCGTAGGTGTCGTCGACCAGTTGGGCGAACACGCGGTTGGGCTTGTCGCCGGCCGGGCTCGTTCCCGAATAGGTGAACTTCAGCTTGGGCGCTCCGACCACCAGCGCTTCGTCGGCGGTGGTGAGGGTGAGGTCGACGGAATTGGTGGCGATCGACGGGGTGATGCGACCGGCGAAGCTGCCGACGATGTCGTCGCTGGCCGGGTCGACGGTGCTCGATCCCGCGCCGCCCTCGGCCACCAGCTCGAGGGTGCCGGATCCGGTGGCGGTGATCGGCTCACCGGCCTCGGCCGGGTAGGAGTCGGCGGTCCACCTCGTGCCGTCCTGGTCGATGATGTCGATCTCGGGACCGGTGTCGACGGACTCGTCTCCGAAGAGGTAGCGGTCCAACCACGCGAACGACGCTTCGGCGATGCGATCCTCGTCGCCGGTGGCGGTGAGGCAGGCTCCGTGCCCTCCGCAGAACCAGAGCATCTTCACCGGAACGCCGCGGGACTCGAGCGACTCGTAGTTGGTGACCGCTTCGTCGAGCGTGAACAGGCCGTCGACCGTGCCCTGGACGATGAGGGTGGGCACGTTGACCTGGTCGATCAGCTCACCAGGCCCGCGGGCGGCGAACCACTCGCGGTGCTCGTCGGACACCGTGGCGGTGGTGAGCCCCTGCTCGTAGGCCTCGATCACGTTGGGGTGGACCTGGTCGGGACTGACGATGTCGACCAGCAGGCCGGCCCAACCCGCCTTGAGCGTCTCGTTCTTGCCCAACGAGCTGACCAAGGAGTTCCACGCGATCCCCGGCACCAGCACGTCGACGCGGCAGTCCAGAGCCGCCAGCACGAACTGGATGCCGCCGCCGTAGGAGAACCCCACCATGCCGAGGCGGGGGTCGCCGTCGCGGTCGAGCGCCACCTCGGGCTGCTCGGCGAGCCAGTCGACCAGGACCTGTGCGTCGCGACCCTCGTGCTCGGGGTCGTCGACGTTGGCCCGACCGGTGGACTCTCCGAACCCGCGCGGATCCCAGGTGAGGACGTTGATGCCCCGCTCGTTCATGGCCGAGATGCCGAGGGCGCCGAACAGGACGTTCCCGTCGGTGGAGACGTCGCCCGGCTGGGACCACCCGGGGCCCATCATCACGGTGGGCACCGGCTCGTCGGCGTTCGCGTCGGGAGCGGGGAACCAGTGGGCGCGGATCTCGGTGCCGTCGAAGGAGGTGATGGTGAGGTCGGTATCGACGTCGGCCACCGGCTCGGCCTCGACCGGGGCGATGGTGGGTTCCTGGGTGCACTCGGGGGTGCCGCCGGCCAGGGTGGTGGAGGTCTCAGCGGTGCCTTCGACCGTCGTCGTGGTGGCCGTCGAAGCGGAGCCGTCGTCGCTCGAACATGAAGCCAGCAGCATCAGCCCGGCCACGGTGGCGACGAGCGCGCGCCTCGGGAGTCGTGGCGTACGTGCGCTTGCGGTCATCGGGTCCCCTGTTGGCTCCGGCGGGAGGGTTCATTCGCCGTGCGTCGGAGCCGTTGGACGCCCGGCGGTCGGAACGACCAGCGGAGAACGTACTTCGCCCCTACGGTGCCGGGCATGACAGGACCGAGGATCTCCCCACTACCTCCATCCGAGCGCGACGAGCGGACGGCGGAGCTGGTGGCGTCGCTTCGCCCCACCGGCGGCGACGACGACATGAACCTGTTCGCCACCCTCGCCCGGCATCCCCGGTTGCTGAAGCGGTGGTCGGCGTTCGGCGGCGTGCTCCTGTTCGGGGGGACGCTCAGCGACCGCGACCGGGAACTGCTGATCCTGCGAACAGCGGCGAACACCGGTGCCGACTACGAATGGGGTCACCACCAGGTCCTCGCCGAACTGGCCGGCCTCAGCCCCGAGGAGGTCGCGAGGGTGCTGTCCGGACCCGACGCCGAGGGCTGGTCGTCGCACGACGTCGCCCTCCTGCGGGCGGCCGACGAGCTCCACCGCTCCGCGGTCATCAGCGACGACACGTGGGCTGCGCTGGCATCGACGTTCGACGAGCAGCAGCTGATCGAGGTCCCGATGGTCGTGGGCCAGTACCACCTGGTTGCGTTCACGCTCAGGTCCCTGGGCGTGGAGCGCGAGGACGGCTTCGAGGGGATCCCGGCGTGAGCGCCGACGAAGCCCTCAATGCTCCGGCGGTAGACGGTCGACGCCTGGAGGGCCGCCGCCTCTTGGTGGTGGGCGCGGGCACGCGCGACATAGGCGACCCGGACGCGCCACCGGGCAACGGTCGCGCCATCGCGGTGCTCGCGGCCCGGCAGGGGGCCACCGTCACCTGTGCCGACGTCGACCGCGGGGCGGCGTTGCGCACGGCCGAGCTGGTGCGCGACGAGGGCGGCAGCGCACAGGTCGTGGTGGCCGACGTCGCCGACGTCGAGGCCTGCCAGGCCATGGTGGCCACGGCAGCCGACCTCATGGAGGGCTTGGACGCGCTGGTGGTCAACGTCGGCATCGGTGCCGGCGGAGGGCTGGCCGGAACCACCGCCGAGCAGTGGGACGCCGTGTTCGCGGTGAACACCCGCGCCCACTTCCTGGCGTGCCAGGCCGGGCTGCCGCTCATGCCCGAGGGAGGGTCGATCGTGCTGGTCTCCTCTCTCGCCGGGCTGAGGCCGGGAAGCAAGCTCCCGGCCTACGACGCCTCCAAGGCCGCGCTCGCAGGCCTCGGCCGCCACGTGGCGGCCGAGGGCGCCCGCAAGGGCATCCGGGCCAACGTGATCGCCCCCGGGCTCATCGACACCCCGCTCGGCCGTCTCGCCACCCTCGGTCGTCCCGGACGGGCGAAGTCGCCGGTGCCGCTCGGTCGCCAGGGCACCGCGTGGGAGGTGGCCGCACCGGTGACGTTCCTGCTGTCCGACGAAGCCAGCTACATCACCGGCCAGGTCATCGGCGTCGACGGCGGCCTTTCGACCCTCTGACCGCGAAGCCGGCAACCGAACCGCCACGCCGGCCGGGCTCCGGGTGACGCAGAATTCGCCGATGGAACCGCAACGCCATCTCGAGATCCTCCTCGCCGAGGGCCATCGCCTCGCGGCCATGCCGCCCGACGCGCTGGACGCGCCCGTGCCCTCGATCGAGGGCTGGACCCTGGAACGGGTCGTGCGCCACACCGGCAAGATCCACCAGTGGGTCGCCGCCGTGCTGGCGGCGGGACCCGAAGCCGACCTGGACCAGGTGTCGTCGAGCCTGCCCGGCATCCCGCGAGGCGCCGATTGCCTCCCGGCCTACGGCGAGGCGTTGCAGGTGGTCCACGCCGCGCTCGCCGCGCTGGCTCCCGAGGAGCAGGTCGCGTCCTTCGTCGGGCCGACCACCGCCCGGTTCTGGCAGCGACGACAGGCCCACGAGGTCGCCGTGCACCGGATCGACGCAGCCGACGCCGTCCAAGCCGTCGGTGGCCCTCCACCCGAGCCGATCGCACTGGACTGCGCCGCCGACGGGACCGACGAGTGGGCCCGGGTGTTCCTGGCGACCCGCTGGAACCAGCGCTTCGGTGAGTTCCCCGAGGAGCTCGAGGGCCGGACCGTCCACCTGCACGGCACCGACATCGACGCCGCCGAGTGGTTGCTGACCTTCGCCGGGGGACGGGTGCTCGTGGACCCGACCCACGCCAAGGGCGACGTGGCGCTCCGCGGCACCGCCCAGGACCTGCTCCTCGCCCTGTGGAGACGTCGGCCGCTCGACCTGTTGGAGGTCCACGGAGACCAGGAGCTGGCCGAGCGGCTGGTCGACCTCGCGCGGTTCTGAGCCGTTCGGCCCAGCCCGTTTTCTGGCGATATTGCGCAAAGCCCTAGGTTTGCGCCATGCCCGAGCACACCATCCGTGAGCGACTCGAAGACCTCCGTTCCCGCAAGGATCAGGCTCTCACCCCCGGTTCCGAGCGTTCGGTCAAGCGGCAGCACGACCGCGGCAAGATGCTGGCCCGGGAGCGCATCGAGTACCTCCTCGACGACGGCTCGTTCCACGAGCTCGACATGCTCGCCCGTCACCGCAACCCCGACATCGCCGATCGGCCCTACACCGACGGCGTGATCACCGGTTGGGGCACGGTCGACGGCCGCAAGGTGTTCGTGTTCTCGCAGGACTTCACGCTCTTCGGCGGAGCGCTCGGCGAGACCTTCGCCGAGAAGATCCACAAGCTGATGGACATGTCGCTCAAGGTCGGGGCCCCGCTCATCGGCCTCAACGACGGCGCGGGCGCCCGGATCCAGGAGGGGCCGGTCAGCCTCGCCTCCTACGGCGGCATCTTCTACCGGAACGTGAAGTCCAGCGGCGTCACCCCCCAGATCAGCGTGATCATGGGCCCGTGCGCCGGTGGCGCCGTGTACAGCCCGGCCATGACCGACTTCATCTTCATGGTCGACGAGACGTCGTACATGTTCATCACCGGACCCGACGTGGTGAAGACGGTGACGGGCGAGGACGTCTCCCAGCAGGGTCTGGGCGGTGCCCACACCCACTCCGCCAAGTCCGGCATCGCCGCGTTCACCGCTCCCGACGACAAGGCGGTGCTCGACGACGTCCGCTTCCTCCTGTCGTTCCTTCCGGCCAACAACATGGAGACGGCCCCCGAGCTGCCCTCCGGCGACCCCCACGACCGTGAGACGCCCGAGCTGGTCGACCTCATCCCCGACAGCGCCAACGTCCCCTACGACATGCGCACCGTCATCGAGGCGGTGGCCGACGACAACGAGTTCTTCGAGTACTTCCCCCGTTGGGCCACCAACATCGTCTGCGGGTTCATCCGGCTCGACGGCATGTCGATCGGCGTGGTGGGCAACCAGCCCTCGGCCTACGCGGGCGTGCTCGACATCGAGGCCTCCGAGAAGGCGGCCCGGTTCGTCCGCACCTGCGACTCGTTCAACGTCCCGCTGCTCACCTTCGTCGACGTGCCCGGCTTCCTGCCCGGCGTCGACCAGGAGCACAACGGCATCATCCGCCACGGCGCCAAGCTCCTCTACGCCTACTGCGAGGCCACCGTGCCCCGCATCCAGGTCATCACCCGCAAGGCCTACGGCGGTGCCTACGTGGTGATGAACTCGAAGTCGATCGGCGCCGACCTCGCCTACGCGTGGCCGTCGGCCGAGCTGGCGGTGATGGGTGCCACCGGTGCGGTGGAGATCCTCAACCGCACCGAGATCGCCGAAGCCGACGACAAGGACGCCAAGAAGGCCGAACTGGTCGACGCCTACGCCGAGAAGTGGCTGAACCCCTACGTGGCTGCCGAGCGCGGCTACGTCGACGACGTGATCGACCCGGCCCAGACCCGCCACAAGCTGATCGCCGGCTTCCGGATGCTCGAGTCCAAGAAGGAGGAGCTCCCGCCCCGCAAGCACGGCAACATGCCGCTGTGACGGAGCCGGGAGCCACCCACCGATGACCCACCACATCACGCCCGACCCCACCGAGGAAGAGGTCGCCGCCATCCTGGCCGCCATCCAGGTGGCCACGCCGGGCGCCGCCGGCTCGAGCGCGGAGGCCGACGTCCCGCGCTGGCGCTGGTCCGGTCGATGGTGGTCCAAGCCGATCCCCGCGAGGCGCGTCCGTCCCTGGTGAGGGGCCGGTCGGAACCGCCGGCCACCCGCCGGCCACCGACGACGTGTCGCCGGTCCCGCCGATAGGGTCGAACCCATGGAACGCGCCGCGCCGGGTGGCCAGCCAGACCCGTTGGCCGATTGGCGCGACGCGGTGGCCCACGCCTCGCCTCCGCCGGCGCTCACCACCGTGGGGCCCGATCTCGCCGTCATCCACGAGGGCGCCGAAGTCCGCACCTACCAGGGCCTGGAGCCGGACTCCGCGCAGGAGCTGGAGGGGTTCTCGTTCCGGACCCTTCCCGATCCCGGCGAGCTGCTGGCCACCTTCGCCACGGTGAACGACGTGCACTTCGGAGAAGAGGTGTGCGGGATGATCCATGGGGTCGACGTCGGTCCCACGTTCTCGGTGCAGCCGGGTGAGGATCCCTATCCCGACGTGATGAACCGCGCCGCGGTGGAGGAGATCGCGGCGATCGACCCGGCCGCCGTCCTGGTGAAGGGAGACCTGACCTCCAACGGCACCCGGGCCGAGTTCGACGCGTTCCGCGCCACCTACGAGCCGGTCTTCGGCGACCGGCTCCACGTGATCCGGGGGAACCACGAGTCCTACAACCGGGCTCCCTTCGCCACCGACACCTTCGTTCGCGTCGATCTGCCCGGGGTCACGCTGGTGATGATCGACACCTCGATCGACGGAGACCCGGCCGGTACCGTGACCGCCGAACAGCTCGACGCCCTCGACGACGTCGCGGCCACGGCCGATCGACCCGTGCTGGTGTTCGGACACCACCACGTGGGCGACCGCGGATCGGACGAGAGGGCCGACCGGACCTTCGGGATCGACGTCGACGCGTCCGATGCCCTCGTGGGCCTGGTGGCCCGACGGCCAGCGGTGCGGGGCTACTTCGCCGGCCACACGCACCGCAACCGGGTGCGCAGGTTCCCCGCTTCGGGCGACGTCCCGTGGGTGGAGGTGGCGTGCGTGAAGGACTTCCCCGGAGCGTGGGCCGAGTACCGGGTCCACGAGCACGGGATCCTGCAGATCGTGCACCGGATCTCGTCGCCTCAGGCGCTGGCTTGGAGCGAACGCACCCGGCACATGTATGAAGGGCTGTACGAGGACTACGCCTTCGGCACCCTCGAAGACCGCTGCTTCGCCATCCCCACCACCGGGACCAGATGACCGACACCACCTTCACCTACGACGACACCGCCGCCGCCTTCCGCTACGCCAGCCACTGGTGGCGGTCGATCGTGGGTGCGATCGACGACCACCACTGGGACCAGACCGGGCTGGGCGAGTGGACGGTCAAGGAGCTCGTCGCCCACACCGACCGCGCCTACAAGACGATCATCACCTACCTCACCGCCGACACGGTCGACCCCACGCCCATCGCCACGGCCGCGGAGTACTTCCGGATCGTGCTCGGCGAGGAGACGCCCCACGTCCACATCGCGGCCCGGGCCCGGACCGAGGCCGCCGAGGTGAGCGACTGGATCTCCGAGACCGACGCGCTCGCGCGGTCGTGCGAGAAGCTCGTGGCCGACACCCCCGGCGACGCGGTCTGCCACCTGATGGTGGGCGAGATGGAGCTCTCCCAGTACCTCGCCACCCGCGTCACCGAGCTCGTCGTCCACGGTCTGGATCTGGCGCAGGTGCTCGGACTCGACGTGAACCCGCCGCCGGTCGCAACCAAGATCGTCCTGCAGCTGTTGCTCGACGTGGCCGACGAACCGGCCCAGACGGCGGTCATCAGGTACCTGACCGGACGTCCGTCTCCCGGCGTCAACGTGTTGTCGTGAGGCCGGGGCCGTGACCGGCGTCCCCGGTCCCGCCGACGGTCCCCTCCACGATCTGCGGGTGGTCGACCTGGCCACGGTGGTGGCCGGGCCAGGCTGCGCTCGTTACCTGGCCGACTTCGGGGCCGACGTCATCAAGGTCGAACGTCCCGGCTCGGGTGACACCACCCGGGCCATGGGTTGGACCGACCCGGGCGACGACGTCACCCTGTGGTGGAAGCTGCTCGGCCGCAACAAGCGGTCGGTGGTGCTGGACCTCAAGGATGAAGGCGACGTGGCCAGCCTGCGTCGGTTGCTGGCGACGGCCGACGTGCTGGTGGAGAACTTCCGTCCCGGCACGCTGGAGCGACTCGGCCTGGATCCCACCGATCTGATCGCCGCCAATCCCGGTCTGGTGGTCACCAGGGTCAGCGGCTTCGGCCAGGACGGGCCCTACGCCGGCCGGCCCGGCTTCGCCACGCTGGCCGAAGCGATGTCGGGGTTCGCCGCGATCAACGGAGAACCCGACGGCGGACCCCTGCTGCCGCCGATCGCCCTCACCGACGAGGTCACCGCGCTCACCGCGGCGTTCGCCACCATGGTTGCGCTCCACTCCGGGGTCGGTCAGGTGGTCGACGTCAACCTGTTGGAGTCGCTGTTCCAGCTCATGGGGCCGCTCATGAGCAACTGGCGGCTGAACGGCGACCTCCAGACCCGCCTGGGTTCGGGCATCCCCTACACCGTGCCCCGCGGCACCTACCGCTGCTCCGACGATCAGTGGGTGGCCATCTCCACCAGCGCCGAGTCGGTGGCCCAGCGGGTGATGGAGATCGTGGGCCTGGCCGGCGACCCTCGCTTCGAGGGCTTCGCCGGGCGGGTTGCGCACCGCGACGAGGTCGATGCCCGGGTGGCCGAGTGGTGCGCGGCACGTCCCCTGGCCGAGGTGCTGGAGGTGTTCGAGGCAGCCCACGCCGCCGCGGCGCCCGTCTACGACATGGCCGGTCTGGCCGCCGACCCGCACGCCGTGGCCCGCGGCATCGTCACAGAGGTCGACGGCGTGCCCATGCAGGGTCTGGTGGCGCGCCTGTCGGCCACCCCGGGCCGGGTCAGGTGGGCAGGCCGCCCGCTAGGGGCCGACACCGAAGCCGTGCTGGCCGAACTGGACGCCGACTCGAGGTCAGCGGGCCTCGACCAGGTCTAGGACCTCGGACATGAGTCGCGACAGCTCGAAGTCCTTGGGCGTGTAGACCGCGGCCACGCCGGCATCGAGGAGCCTGCGACGGTCGTCCTCGGGGATGATCCCGCCGGCGATCACCGGGGCGTCGACCCCGACCTCGCGGAGCAGGCGGACCACCTCGGGCACCAGTTCGAGGTGGCTGCCCGACAGGATCGACAGGCCGATCACGTCGACGTCCTCGTCGCGGGCAACCGCGGCGATCTGCTCCGGAGTGAGACGGATGCCCTGGTAGATGACCTCGAAGCCGGCGTCGCGGGCGGCGACGGCGATCTGCTCGGCGCCGTTGGAGTGGCCGTCGAGTCCGGGCTTGGCCACCAGGAAGCGAGGCGGTCCGTCGGCGCGGGCCTTGACCCGCTCGGCCACCGAGCGAAGGCCGTCGGAACCTCCGGCCACGCCCGACGCGGCGGCGACGCCGGTGGGGGCCCGGTACTCGCCGAACTCCTCGCGGAGAACTGCGGCCCACTCACCGGTGGTCCCGCCCGCGTGGGCCAGGTCGATCGACGCCGGCATGATGTTCTCGTTCGAGCGGGCCACCCGTCGCAGCTCGTCGAGGCTGCGCTTCACTGCGTCGTTGTCTCGGTTGGAGCGCCACTCGGCCAGGTCGGCCGCGGCGGCTTCGGCCACGCCTGGGTCGACGCGGAGGATGTTGTCGTCGCCGTCGAGCGGTGACGGCGCCGTCTCGGTGAACTTGTTGACGCCGACGATGGTGAGGTCGCCCGACTCGATTCGGCGCATCCGCTCGGCGTGGCTGCGCACCAGGCGCCCCTTCAGCTCGTCGATGGCCTGGAAGGCGCCGCCCAGCTCCAGCACCTCGTCCAGCTCGGCCTGGGCGCCGTCGATCAGCTCGTTCGTCTTGGCCTCGATCACGTGGGACCCGGCGAAGATGTCGTCGTACTCCAACAGGTCGGTCTCGAAGGCCAGCACCTGCTGGATGCGAAGGGCCCACTGCTGGTCCCAGGGCCGGGGCAGGCCGAGGGCCTCGTTCCAGGCCGGGAGCTGGAGAGACCGGGCCCGGGCGTCCTTGGAGAGCGTGACGCCCAGGGCCTCGAGGACGATGCGCTGCACGTTGTTCTCGGGCTGGGCCTCGGTGAGGCCGAGGCTGTTCACCTGCACGCCGTAGCGGAAGCGCCGAGCCTTGGGGTCGGTGACGCCGTAGCGCTCCTGGGTGATGCGGTCCCACATCTGGGTGAAGGCCCGCATCTTGCAGGTCTCCTCGATGAAGCGGATGCCGGCGTTGACGAAGAAGCTGATCGAGGCCACCACGTTGGGCATGCGGTCCTCGGGCACCTGGCCCGACTCCTTCACCGCGTCGAGCACGTCGATCGCGGTGGCCAGGGAGTAGGCGATCTCCTGCACCGGCGTGGCCCCGGCCTCCTGCAGGTGGTAGCTGCAGACGTTCATCGGGTTCCAGTGGGGGATCCACTCCTGGCAGAACGCGAACATGTCGACGATCAGGCGACGAGAGGGGAGCGGCGGGTAGATGTAGGTGCCGCGGCTCAGGTACTCCTTGACGATGTCGTTCTGCGTGGTGCCGCGGAGCTGCTGGGACTTCACGCCCTGCTTCTCGGCGTTGGCCGTGTAGAGGCCGAGCATCCACGCCGCCACCGCGTTGATGGTCATCGACGTGTTCATCTCGCCCACGGGGATGCCGTCGAGCAGCGTCTCCATGTGACCGATGTGGCTGACCGGCACGCCGACCTTGCCGACCTCGCCACGGGCCATGGGATCGTCGCTGTCGTAGCCCGTCTGGGTGGGCAGGTCGAAGGCGATCGACAGACCGGTCTGTCCCTTGGCCAGGTTGGTGCGGTAGAGCTCGTTGGAGGCCTTGGCGGTGGAGTGACCCGAGTAGGTCCTCATCATCCAGGGGCGGTCCGGCTTGCGCTGCTCGGTCATGGCGCCATTCTCCGCCGGGAGGCGCCGCGTTGTCACACCGACGCGCCCCTCAGGTCTGACGCTCCGTCAGATCGACCCAAACCCCATCGAGGTGTGAGCACTTCGGTCGAACAGTTCGACCGAACCACCCACACCTGCTCGATCGGCGGTCGATCCGGTGGTCGTGGCTAGCGTCGCCGTCGTGGACGACCTCACGGTCCGGCGGACCTACGCCGGCTACTTCCTGGTGCAGGGGCTGGCGGGCAGCGGGTTCTGGATCCTGCTCTGGTCCCGCCCCGGTGTCCGTGGCGGCTTCGAGATGCTCGAGACCGAGCGGGCCGTGACCAGTTCGTTCCTGCTGGCCGACCTGGTGCTCGGAATCGTCGGGTCGTTCGTGGTGGCCGGAGGGGTCCTGGCCGGGCGGCGATGGAGCGGCGGGTCGGCGCTGTTCGTGGCGGGCGGGATCGTCTACGCCACCCTGTACATCCTGTTCTGGGTGGCGGCCACGGGTGACGGACCGATGATGCTCGGGATCATGGCGCCCACGGCGCTGATGTCGACCTACGTGGCCGTCCAGATCCACCGCTTGTCGCGCTGATCCATCCGAGGTGTGGGTGCTTTGGTCGAACTATTCGACCAGAGCGCCCGCACCTTCTCGGTCGGCGGTCAGTCGGGCAGCTCGATGCCGCGCTCTTCGGCGATGCGGGCCACGTCGTCGGGGAAGACGTTCTTCACCAGGAACAGGTCGCGGGCCAGCACGTACCCGGGCGCCAGCACCGCGGCGTAGCGCTCGAAGTAGAGGAGCTGCTTCGACACCAGCACCAGTTCCTGGGGCGTGACCGCGCCGAACTGCTTGGCCAGCTCCAGGTTCGACTTGAGGGTCTCGCCCAGCGACACCTTGCCGATCCCCTGGGTGAGCAGCGGCTCGACCACCATGGCCACCTGAGGGCCAGCCACCTCGGGATCTATGTCGGCCGGCATCACGCCGACGCGCTGGTAGGCCCGGACCACGCGCGTGTAGTCCTGGTCGATCATCGAGGTGTAGATGATGTCGCGCAGCGCCTGCTTCCAGTCGGGTGGCAGCTCGCCCATGATCCCGAAGTCGAGGTAGGCGGCCCGGCCGTCGTCGAGCACCCACAGGTTCCCGGCGTGCACGTCCCCGTGGAACGGACCGTGGACCAGCGCCGCCTCCATCCACACCTTCATCCCCCGGCGAAGGATCAGCTCCCCGTCGACGCCCATCTTCGAGATCACGTCGAACTCATCCATCGGCACGCCCGACATGCGCTCCATGCAGATGAGGTGTGGCCCGCAGTAGTCCCAGTAGACCTCGGGCGCGGTGATGCCCGTGTTGTCGCCGAACTGGCCGATCGCCTCGCGGAACCGGGTCTGGCGGTGGGCCTCCAGCGCGGCGTTGAGCTCCTGGTTGGTGACCTGGTGCAGGTCCTCGATGATCGCCGGGATGTTGGCCGGCTTCAGCTGCTTGATGCGGCCGAGGACCTTCGAGGCCAGGAAGTACTGGATCCGCAGGTCGGTGTTCATGCGGTCGGCGATGTCGGGACGCTGGAGCTTGATCACCGCCTGGCGGCCGTCGGGAAGCTCCACCGCGTGGACCTGGGCGATGGAGGCCGAAGCCAGCGGTCGGTCGTCGAAGCTCTTGAAGAGCTGTCCGGGAGGCCGGCCCAGCTCCCGCGTGATCATGGCCCTCACCGTGGCGGGATCGAACGGGCCGACCTCGTCCAACGTCCGGGCGCAGGCGTCGACCATGGGCTTGGGGAAGAGGCTGGGCGACGAGGCGATGAGCTGGCCCAGCTTCACGAACGTCGGGCCCAGCACCTCGAAGCCGTCGACCATCCCGACCGACACCGCCTCTGTGAACGGCCGTCCCCGGCGCTTGAACAGCCACGTGACCGCGGCGCGGGCGATGGTGCTGAACAGCACGAAGCTGGTGACGACGGTGCGGCGGATCTCCGCGAAACCGAACTTGTCGAGCCGGGGCGGGTGGACCTCGAGCGCCTCGGGTGGTGGCCCGTCGGCGAACGGACCTCGGAAGTGGGTGATCAGGCCCGCCGCATCTGATGTGGTGACCGGAGCTTCGTCTGCGCCGTGGGGATCGCTCACGGTGCCCAGGTTGTCAGACCGATCGCCGTGGCTCGCGTCCCACCGATGCCCGCCGCCCCGGCCCCGCCCCACCAACGCGACGAGGTGTGGGCACTTTGGTCGAATAGTTCGACCAGAGCACCCACACCTCGAAGGGGGTGGCTGTGGATGGCGGCGGTGGGTGGGTGGTCAGCCGCCGGGGGTGGTGGTCGGTCCGGGGGACGGGGCGGGGATGGTGTCCTGCACCGCACCGGGCAGCAGCGGATCCGGTGCGGACTGACCGTCCCGTCCAACCGGGGTCGCGCCGAGCTCGGTGCCGTCGGCGGC
>JAAZBK010000315.1 GCA_012513855.1 Acidimicrobiales bacterium | reverse complement strand
CGGTGGGGGGCCAAGGTGAAGCCGGGCGGAGACCTCCTGATCCACGACTCCTTCTCGTCGGTGGGGGTCACCGCCGCGCTGGCCGCGTCGCTGTTCACCGGTGGCGACTTCCGCTACCTGGGCCGGTCGGAGTCGATGACCCACTACCGCCGCGAGTCGCTGTCGCCGGCAGACCGGGCTCGCAACGCCCTGCGGCAGGCCGCGCAGCTCCCTTGGTTCGCCCGCAACGTGGTCATCAAGGCGTTGATCGTCGCCCGACTGGGCCGTCTCACCAGGTTCTTGGGGCACGATCCCGAGACCTGGCCGTACTGAGGTCGACATGTCTCCCGCACCATCGGTCGCGCCTTCGTCGCTCACGATCGTCATGCCCGTCTACAACGAGCGCGACACGCTCCGCACCGCGCTGGAGCGCATGCTGGCCGTGGAGATGCCGCTGCCCACCGAGGTGGTGGTGGTCGACGACGGCTCCACCGACGGTTGCATCGACACCATCGCCGACCTGGTCGACTCGGGCCAGGTCACCCTCTACGTGCAGAACCCGAACCAGGGCAAGGGCGCTGCGCTGCGTCGGGGCATCGCCGAGGCCACCGGAGACCTGCTCACCATCCTCGACGCAGACCTGGAGTACGACCCCGCCGACTTCCCGGCGCTGGTCAAGCCGATCCTCGAAGGAGACGCCCGGGTGGTCTACGGCGCCCGCTCCTACGGCGGTCACGCCGCGTACTCGTTCTGGTTCGTGCTGGGGAACAAGATGCTGGCGCTGTGGGCGTCGTTCCTCTTCGACGCCTGGCTGACCGACATCGAGACCTGCCTCAAGGTGGCACCCACGGCCACGTGGCGGGCCGTCGACCTCCGGTCCGACGGCTTCGGCATCGAGGCCGAGCTCACCGGCAAGCTGCTGAAGCGGGGAGAGCGGATCTTCGAGGTCCCGATCTCGTACCGGGCCCGGGGTCGCGAGGAGGGCAAGAAGATCCAGTGGACCGACGGCGTGGCCGCCCTCGGGATCCTCGCCCGGATCCGCTTCCGAGGGCGCTGATCCGGTTGGTTCCCGACTCCCGGATCCGTCGCCTGGACGGGATCCGTGGCGCCGCGGTGCTGCTGGTGGTCACCTACCACGCCAGCTACCTGACCGCCGGGTGGGGTCCGCGCCTGCTCCCGGGCGGCTTCGTGGGCGTCGACCTGTTCTTCGTCCTGAGCGGGTTCCTCATCACCCGGCTGCTCCTGGTCGAGCTCGACTCCACCGGCACCATCGCCCTCGGACGGTTCGGCCTCCGCCGGTTGTGGCGTCTGTTCCCGGCGCTGCTCGCCGTGGTGGCCGCGGTGGCCGTGCTGCTGATCGGGACGGACCGGGTCGGCTCCGGCGCGGGCCAGCTCTCGTGGAGCGACCTCGCAACCAGCTCGGCCGGGACCCTCACCTACCTCTCCAACTGGCAGCAGGCCGCCGGCTGGGCGTACCCGATCGAGCTGTCGCACACCTGGTCGCTCGCCATCGAGGCCCAGTTCTACGTGTTGTGGCCGCTGGCCCTCCTCGCCCTCCGGAGCGTCCGGATCCCGTGGAAGGGCCAGGTCGGGATCCTGGTGGCCCTCATGGTCGCGGTCGGTCTCCATCGGGCGGTCATGTGGACCGACCAGGCCCACTACCTGCCGCTCTACCTCCGCACCGACACCCGGATCGACGTGATCCTCGCCGGCTGCGTCCTGGCCCTCCTCGTCCACCACGGGGCCCTCGCGGGCCCTGCTCGCTGGCTCCGGATCCCGTCGGTGGCCGGCGTGGCGGTGCTCGGCGTGGCCAGCACCCTGTCGGAGACCGGCGACGTGAACATGTACCGCAACTTCGGCCTGTCGGCGGTGGCGCTCGCCGCCGTGGCCGTGGTCGGGTCGGTGCTGCTCGACGAGAGCGGCCCGGTGGCCACGGTGGTCGGGTTCGAGCCGCTCCAGCTGCTGGGAGACCGCAGCTACAGCCTCTACCTCTGGCACGTCCCGGTGTTCCTCACCGTCGCCCGCCGGATCGGTGATCAGCCGGTCTGGCTGCGGGTGGTGGTGGGCCTGGTGGTCACGGCGGTCCTCACCGAGGTCTCCTACCGCCTGGTGGAGAGCCGCTACCGCCGGGGCAGAGCGGTCGAGCCCCGCCGGCCGACCCTGCCCGACCGCGCCTGGGCGTGGATGTCGGACCATCGCCGGCCGGTGCTGTGGGGAGCGGTGGCGGTGGGCGCTCTGCCGATGGCCGTTGCGGTGGCGGCACTGGCCCAGGACACGTGGTACCCGATCGGCGATCTGGCCCAGGCCACCATGCGCCAGCTCAGCTTCTGGTCGGATCCTCCCCTGGTGGGCCCGGCGGGCCGCATCGGCACGTTCGAGCAGCAGGGCAACCACCCCGGTCCGGCGATGTTCTGGATCACGTGGCCGGCGTGGTGGCTCCTCGGACGAAGCTCCTGGGCGTACCAGGCCAGCGTGGCCCTGGTGGTGGTCGGGGCGTACGCGCTGGCGGTGGAGGTGGGCCGGCGGCTCGGCGGCTGGTTCCTCGGGTTCTCCCTGGCGGTGGTGGGAGCGGTGCTCATGCGGTCGTACGGGGCGGTGGCGCTCACCCAGCCGTGGAACCCCTACATCCCGCTGCTGCCGTTCCTGGTCTTCGCCGTCTCGTGCTGGGCCGTCGCCTGTCGTCGTTGGGGGTTCCTACCGGTTGCGGTGGCGGCGGGCAGCTTCTGCGTCCAGTGCCACGTGGGCTACGCCCCAGCCGTGGTCGCCGGGCTCGCGGTGGCCCTGGCGGGTGCCCTGGTTCCCGACCGGTGGGTACCAGCACCTCCCGGTCCACCCGCAGGGCGGATCGGCCCCTTGCTCTGGTTCGGCATCGCGGTGCTGGTCGGAGGGCTCATGTGGACGCCTCCGGCGATCGACCAGCTCACCAACGACCCCGGCAACATCTCGATCCTGCTCGAGACCTACGACGCCCAGACCGGCGAGGTCATCGGCGTCCGCAACGGCGCCCGGATCGTACTCACCCAACTGGATCCGGTGGGCAACTGGCTCTTCGGCACCCGCCGCGTCCAGTCGACCGTGCTACCGGGGTTGGCCCTGCTGGCAGCGTGGGTCGGGTCGGCGGCGCTGGCGTGGCGGCGACGGCACGGTCTGCTGCTGCGCCTCGACGCGGTGCTGGCCGTCCTCCTCGCCTGTGCCGGGTTCTGGGCGATGCGGCTGGACTCCGTGCGCCTGCTCTACTTGGTCGAATGGTTCTGGGTCATCACCGCGCTGATGGTGCTGGCCGTCGGTTGGAGCGCCTCGCTCCTCCGCCGGCCCGACGGCTCCCGGTTCCCGATCCTGCGCCATCAGGCCGTCGCCTCGGGGCTGGCGGCTCTGGTGGTCGTGTCGACGGCGTCGTTCGCGTGGACGGCCAGCGGCGTGGAGCCCCCCGACATGCGCTACTCGCGGACCGTCGGGGCCCTGGCTCCGCCGGTGGCCGAGCAACTCGACCCGTCTCTCCGGTACTTCATGAACTGGGTCGACCCCGATGCCCTGGGGGGCAACGGCTTCGGGCTCATGCTCGAACTGGAGCGGCGAGGCTTCGAGGTGGGCGCCCACCCGTGGCGGTCGGCAGCCATCGAACCGCACCGGGTCATGCTCGACGCGGAGGCAGATGCGTTCGTGACGGTGGTGAGCGGCGACGCCAAGATCGACCAGGCGCGCCAGATCCCAGGCGCCAGAGAGCTCGCCTACGACGACCACCGCACCGAGGCGGAACGCCTCGAGTACCTCGACCTCCAGCGACAGGTGATGGACCAGCTCCGCTCCGACGGCCTGCCTGAGGTGGCCGACGGCATCCCGACCTCGATCTGGATCGGGCTCAACGAACCTCGCGTGGTGGGGGAGTCCTTCGACATGCTGTCGCGCATGCTCGCCGTGGGTCAGGCCACCGCCGTGTTCGTGTCGGACGCACCGTTGCCCGGGTTGTGACCGTGACCCGAACGTTGCTGAGAGGACATCGCTCACGGTTCGCACTGGGCCTCACCGTCGTGGCGCTGGTGGCGCTGGTGTTCCGGCTCACCCTCCTGGCGAACATCGCCGGCCACACGCCGGGTAGTCCGTCGGATCCCGACTTCTACCACCGTCAGGCGAACATGTTGGTGGCCGGCCACGGCTTCCCCGACCCCTACCTGTACGACGACACCGGACGGTTCGAGCCGGTGGCCATCCACCCGCCGCTGTTCACGATCTGGCTCGCGATTCCGTCGGTGCTGGGCTTCGACACCCTCCTCGCCCACAAGATCATGAGCTGCTTGGCCGGTGTCCTGGCCGTGGTCGCGGCCGGCCTGGTGGGAAGGGAGGCAGCCGGTCGGAGGGTCGGCCTCGTGGCGGCCGCCATCGCCGCCGCCTACCCGCCGTTGTGGTCGATCGACGGCCAGCTCTGGCCCGAAGGCCTGTTCGCGGCCCTGGTGGGCTTCACCGTGTGGGCGGGGATCCGAGCGTGGCGCGAGCCCGGACCGCGGTGGGCGCTGATCACGGGCGCGCTCCTCGGGCTGGCGGCGCTCACCCGGGGCGAGGGGATCATCCTCTCATTCACGCTGGTGGTGCCGCTCCTGTTGCTGCGTCGAGGCAGAGCCGCGGGACCGTCAGGAGCGCCAGGAGCGCCAGGAGCGCCAGGAGCGCCAGGGGATGGGGACGGGGTCCGGGACCACCGGGCCAACGTCCGCGACCTCGTCCTGGCCGGGCTGGCCTGCGCCGTGGTGATCGCGCCCTGGACGATCCGCAACGTGATCCAGTTCGAGGAGTTCGTCCCCATCTCCACCAACAGCGACGAGCTGCTCGTCTACGCCAACAACCCCTACGCCTACGGGCAGGTCGAAGACGGACGGTTCCTCGGCTTCTGGTTCTACCCGTGGCAGGAGGAGCTCAGGCACCGGTACTACGGCGGCCAGGAGCCGCCGGGCGACGCCTCCCAGCGGGCCAAGGCGTGGGGCGAGCACGGTCGCCGCTACGCCCGAGAGAACCTCGACCGGGTGCCGGTGGTGGTGGCTGCCCGCCTCGGACGGGCGTGGAACCTGTACGCGCCGTTCCAGAACGCCTCGTTCGACCAGATCGACGGCAAGTCCCGCGCCGTGAGCGTGGCCAGCGTCTGGACCTGGTGGGCGGCCCTCGCCCTCTCGATCCCGGGCCTGGTGCTGCTGCGGAGGCGTGGCACGACCATCATCCCCTTCGTCGGGCTGGCACTCACCGTGAGCGTCAGCGCCGTCTACGCCTACGGGGGTAACCGGTTTCGAACACCGCTCGACATGGCGGTGGTGGTCCTCTCGGCCGTGACGCTCGCCGCGGTCGTCGAGAAGGTCCGCGCCCGGCGGCACGTCCCACCCCCGGAAGGAGCCGTGGCGTGACCGTGGCAGCTACCCCCACCACCACGCCGGCCCCTCCCGCCGAAGCGCGGCGCTGGAACCGGCGCTGGAACGGGATCGACGCGGCCGAGGTGGTGGCCGTGGTGCTCATCCTGGCCGCCTTCGCCCTGCCCCTGCGGGGTCTCATGCGGTACCAGGGACCTCCCATGGAGGAGGGCTTCATGCTGGTCTTCCCCCAGGAGGTGCTCAGGGGATCGGTTCCCAACCGTGACTTCCTGCACCTGTACGGGCCGGGCAGCCTGTGGGTCCTGGCCGGGACCTTCGAGGTCTTCGGCACGTCGCTCGCCACCGAGCGCCTGTTCGGCCTGGTCCAGCACATGGGCATCGTGTTCGGCGTCTACGCCGTGGCCCGGCACTGGGGCCGGAAAACCGGTCTGGTCTGCGCGCTCGCGTCGCTGGTGATCGTGGTCCCGCCCATCGGCCTCACCGCGCTGGCCTGGAACGGTGGCGTGGCGCTCGCGCTGTGGTCGGTCTACCTGGCCGCGTCGGCCGGCCCCGAGCCGAGCCGACGACGGATGATCACGGCCGGTCTCCTCGGCGGGTTCGCGCTGCTCTACCGGCCCGACCTGGTGCTGGCGCTCGGGCTTGGCCTCCTGGCCTCGGTGTGGAAGCCCACCGTCGACCGGCTCAAGCCGCTGGTCGCCGGCCTGGTGGCCGGCGTGGCACCGATCGTCGTCCACCTGGCGATGGCCGGCTTCAAGCCGGCGTTCGAGGGCATGTTCCTGGAACCGGTGTTCATGCTGCGGCCCGGCCGATCGCTGCCGGTACCGCCGTCGTGGTCCGAGCTCGACGGCTTCCTCCAGAAGGCCGCCGGTCTGCGCACCCTCGGGTGGGCGCTGCCGTCGCCCACGTCGGCCCAGCAGGTGGCGATGTGGTTCTACCTCGTGCCGCTCAGCGCGCTGTTCGTGGCCGGGGTGGGCATCTGGGCTGCCCGCCGTCGACCCGGCGATCGTCGAGCGACGCTCCTCCGCGCCGTGGGACTGTTCGGCGTGGGCATGCTCACCCAGGCGATGCAGAGGCCCGACACCGCCCACTTCGCGTGGGTTAGCTGCGTGCCGATGGCCCTGCTTCCCGTGGCGGTCCTCGAGCTGCTGCCCCGCCGCTGGAGCGCCGCGCCGTTCAAGCGCTGGGCGATGGCCTCGGCGCCGCTGGTGCTGATCCTGGTGGCGGTCATCCCGCACTACACCTTGCGGACCTACGTCGACCTGGCGGGTCAGAGCTTCGGGCGCAACGTGTTCGGGTATCCCGTGAACCACGAGGGCCGGAACTTCTACTACGGGTCGCCCGAGGCCGCGGCCGCGGCCAACGAGCTGGTGGCAGACCTGGGTGAGATGGCCGAGCCGGGGGAGCGGCTGCTGGTCGGTCCGGTCGACATGCGGTTCACCCCCTACTCCGACGCGTTCTTCTACTTCTTGTTCCCCGACCTGGTGCCGGCCACCCGCTACATCGAGATGGATCCTGGCGTGGCCAACCGCGACGACTCCGGACTGGCCGCCGAGGTCGCATCGGCCGACTGGCTGATCCTCTCGAACGTGTGGTCGAACTGGGACGAGCCCAACACTTCGCGCGATCCCGGTTCCAACGAACCGAACGAGGTGGTCGACGAGCTGTTCTGCGAGGTGGGGCGCTACGGCGACCGCGACGGGGCGCCGTGGTTCCACCTCTACCGGCGCTGCTCCGCGGTGACCAGGTAGAGCGACACCGAGCCCTCACCAGCCAGGGACCGCATCCGCTCCAGGCGGAACAGCTCGTCGGCGCTCATGCCCGGCACCGACACCAGGCCCCGAGCCACCAGCCCGACGAGATCGCCGCTGTCGAGTGCGGCCACAGGATCGGCCAACGCCTGCACCACGCGATCGACGTCGGCCGGCCCCGACGTGTCGCGGGGGCCCCGTTCGACACCACCGGCCACGCGGGTCCGGGCGTCGGACCATCGACGGTCCACCGCCGACGCGGTTGCGTCGTCGAGGGTGGCCACCGTGGCGATGAGGTCGGCTCCGGCCGGAACGTCGGGGTGACGATCCGGGCCTCCCACCACCCACACCTCGCGGCCGATCGCCTGGTCGGTGTATCGGCGGCCCTCCCGCCACGGGAACACGGGCGTCGGAGCGCCCGGGTCGACGAACACCTCGGCTCCGGAGGCGGCGATGGCCGTGACCACCGCCGATCCCGTCGAGAGGTACGGCGTGGCGCCCCGGAACCGAACCAGGACAGCACCGTGCCCGGTGACGTCGGCCCCGCTGACCTGCGTGGCCAGATCGCCAGCGATCCGCCGGTGCACGCTCCAGGGCTCCCACGTGCCCGGCCGTGGAAGCGTCGACGTGACGAGGACCGCCACACCCGCCAGCAGGGGGGCCCAGCTCCGGCCCACGACCGCGACGACCCGCTCGCGCCGACGGGTGGGCAGGAGGTGCCAGGCGGACCAGGCCAGGAGGGTCCAGGTCACGCCGGCGAGCGGCCACATCCACAGCCCGTAGTACTGGTACTGGATCCCCTCGCTCAGGGGGATGCGGGATGCGGTGAGGACGCCCGCAAGCAGCGCCACGGCGGCGGTCGAGCCCACAGCCACCACGTCGGCAGCGGTGCCGGCGACCCCGAGGCTCTGAACGCTCCCGGGCCGGAGGCGGATGGCGGCCGCGAGCACCAGCGCCCCCAGGGCGGCCGACACCACCACCAGCGCCATCAGGCCGACCACCGACGGCCCTCCCAGCACCCGGATCAGCTCACCCCGCGGCCGCATGCCGCCGATGGGCAGCCCCACCACCCGGCCCAGTTCGGCCACGCCGGCGAGGCCCACCGTCGCGCTCCCTCCCCCCGTGAACGAGCGCCAGATCTGGCCCAGGTTGCCCGGCTCGCCACGCGCCTGATCGATCAGCGGCGGAAGCCACAGGACGATCCCGACCATGAGCGCGACCGCCTCGGGCGCACCCACCCGTCGCCGTCGTCGGAGGAGCGACCAGGCGGTGGTGCCGGCCAGCCAGATCACGACCAGCCCCACCAGACCGGCGTAGCTGAGGTGGGTCTGGGCCACGAACGATCCGAACGCCACGGCACCGGCCAGAGCCCACCTGCGGCCGGCCACCGCGGCGGCCGAGAGGACCAGGAACGAGGCGAAGGGCATGAGGACCACGTAGGGGTTCCACACCGACGTGGGGGCGTCGCCACCGATCCCCCACAGGATCAGGGCTGCGGTGACGAAACCCCCGGTGGCCAGGCCCCGCCCACCGATGGCGTACAACCCGGCCACCAGGGCCGCGACCGAGCCGGTGGCGATCAGGGTGGCCGCCAGCCCGGCCCCGAGGTCGGGGCCCAGGAGCGTGGTGACGGGTGAGACGAGGTACAGCTCGAGGGGGCCGGGGTGGTGCAGCTCGGGATCGCTCAGGTGGGCACCGCCGGTCGAGATCATCCCCACCAGCGGGGGATCTCCCCGGAGCGTGTCGTCGGCCAGCAACACGATCGTGGCGTCGTCGCTCTCGGGGTACCAGCCGTCGCGCTGGCGTTGGACGAGACCGCCCACCACCGGGAGGATCGTCACCAGGAGGAGGAGCGACCAGGGAAGGACCTTTCGGACGAGGAGCACCGGACGAGTGTAAGAAGCCGCCCGCGCCCTGCCACCGGTTCTGGCGATCCGGCCAGTCCGGGGCCCCACTCCGGAGCCGGAGCCGAGCCCGCATGGGATGGCGCGTGGGGGTCGCAGTTATCGTTGCGGGGTGCGCAGCGTCGTCGTCGTCCCCACTTACCAGGAAGCCGAGAACATCGGCCCACTCCTGCGGGCGGTGCGGGCCCAGGTGCCCGACACCGACATCGTGGTGCTCGACGACGACAGCCCCGACGGAACCGGCAAGCTGGCCGAGGAGATCGCCGACGAGCTCGGTCGGATCACGGTCCTGCACCGTGCGGGCAAGGAAGGCCTCGGGGCGGCGTACCGCGAGGGGTTCTCCTGGGCGCTGGCCCGGCCCTACGACGTCATCGTGCAGATGGACTGCGATCTGTCGCACGATCCCGCGGAGCTTCCGGCGCTCATCGGCCTGGTGGCTGCCGGCGAGGTCGACTGCGCCATCGGCAGCCGCTACGTGCAGGGTGGATCCACCCCCAACTGGCCGCTGCACCGGCGGATGCTGAGCCGCTACGGCAACCGGTACACGGCTGCCGTGCTGGCGCTGCCGGTGCACGACGTCACGTCGGGCTACCGCGCCTACCGGTCGGCGGCCCTGGCGGCCATCCACCCCGAGACCACCAGTTCGAACGGCTACGCGTTCATGAGCGAACTGGCGCTGCGGCTCGTCGCCGAGAACGGGATCCTCCAGGAGCATCCGATCACCTTCGTCGACCGAACCCACGGCGCCTCGAAGATGTCGGTGGCGATCATGGTCGAGTCGCTCACCCGGGTCACGGCCTGGGGCTTGCGGCTACGCCTGTCCCGCTTGCAGCCGATCCTGGCCGGCGCGCTTCGCCGCCGGCCCGCGTGACCCCGGGTCCCCCCACTTCGCAGCGATCCCGGGCGGAGGCGCGGTTCCGCCCGTTGGTGGGTGCCGCCGCCCTGGTCGGGTTGGTGCTCCGACTCGCCTGGGTCCGCTACGCGACCCGGGAACCTCAGGGGTTGTTCGACCCTGCCCGGTACGTGGGCTACGCGCGGGTGATCGCCGACGGCCAGGGCATGATCGAGCCCTGGTCGGGCCACCCGACCGCGTACTACCCGCCCGGCTACCCGTGGTTCCTCGGCATCCTCACGTGGTTCACCCAGCCGTTCACCGACCAGGTCTGGACGGTGGCGGCCGTGACCCAGTCGATCCTCGGCGCGGCCACCGTGGTGCTCGCTGCGTTGGTGGCCCGTCGTCTGGCCGGCCCGTCGGCGGGGGCCGTGGCGGCCGTGGTGCTCGCGGTGTACCCGAACCTCATCTTCCACTCCGGAGCGGTGCTCGGAGAGACCCTCTACAACGCGCTGTTCATGGCGTTCCTGGTGGCGTGCCTCGGACGTCGGTGGCCCGACGACATCACCAACCGGCGGGCGCTGCTGGCGGGTCTGCTGCTCGGCCTGGCTGTGATGGTGCGGCCGATCTCGCTGGCCGTGCTCCCGGTGGCGGTGGGGGTCTGGTGGTGGAGCCACCGCGACAGGCGGCGCGCGCTCGTGCAGGGGGCGCTGCTCGTGGCGGGTGTGGTGGCGTGCATGGCCCCGTGGACGGTGCGCAACGCCCTGCGGATGGACGACCTGGTGTGGATGTCGACCAACACGGGAGACAACCTCTGCATCGGCCACGGCCCGGGGGCCACGGGCGCGTTCAGCGCTCGCGACGAGTGCGCAACCGAGCACAACTTCCTCGACGGACCGGCGGCCGAGATCGCTGCCGACCGGGAGAAGACCAGGATCGCCCTGGACGCGATCCGCGAGGACCCGGGTCGGGAGCCGTGGCTCACCTGGCGACGCTTCTGGTACATGTGGCTGCGCGACGGTGACCACGACGGGATCCTCGCGGTCCAGTCGTACCGGACCGATCGCTTCATCCCCGAGGCCACCGAGGCCAGGCTCTCCTACACGGCAGACGTGGTCTACTGGGCCGTGGCCTCAACGGGGGCCGTCGGGCTCGTCTTCCTGCTGCGCCGCCGGCGCCCCGAGGATCTGCTGCTGGTGGGCTCTGCGGTCATGACCGCGGCGGTTCCCCTGGCCTTCTTCGGCGACAGCCGGTTCAAGGTTCCGGTGATCCCGCTGCTGATCGTGGCATCGGCCTGCCTCGCCGCCGAGGTGGCCAGGCAGGTGCGGGCGGTCGACCGGACAGATGCCGGCCCGGGCGATCCGGCCGGTCACGACCTGTCCGATGCCCAGCGACCCACCCGATAGCGCGGGTCGGTCTGCCTCCAGGCAGCCCCCGCCAGCTCGGTCTCAGTTGGAGGGCTGGTGCCTCTCGAGCGTCTCCCGGCTGATCACCGGCGCATCGCGGCCGGTCCCGTGGCTACCCGGAGGCCGGTTCTGTCCGAGCTCGGGGAGCGAGGAGCCCTTCTCCTCGTGGTACTCCTCCTCGACGTTGACCTCCCACACGTCGTGGGTGGTGCCGTCGAGGATGTTCTCCACCGTCAGCATGGCGGTGAACATGGAGTGGTCCTGGTTGTTGTACCGGAACATGCCGTTGCGGCCCACGGGGTGGACGTTGGAGGTGTTCTCGGCGAGCCAGGCGCGGAGGACGTCGACGTTGGCGCGGTAGCGATCGTCGTAGATCGGGTAGGCCTTGGCCTGGCGGACCACGAAGCCGTCCTGGATCTGGCCGGCCTTGGCCAGGCCCAACTGCTCCAGCTCGCGCTTGGCTCGTTCGACGAGCTTGTCGTCGGGAGACGACCACTCGTCGTCGCCCTCCCAGACCGTGTACTCCAGGCCCAGGGTGTTGAACCCGGGCTTGACCATGTACGGCGACCACGATCCGAAGTTCTGGATCCTCATGGTGCGGACGTTGGGATCGTGGATGTAGATCCAGTTGTCGTCGAAGTCGACCAGTTCATCGGGCAGCACCAGGGCCACGATCAGGTAGTCGCGGTAGCGCAGGTCTGCGGCAGCGGCCTTGACCTCGGCCGGGACGGGCGGGTCCATCGCCTCGAGCAGGTGCGATATGGGCATCGAGGAGATGACCTCGGTGCAGGGGTACTCGGTGGTGGTGCCGTCGGCGGAGGTCGCCACCACCGAGGTGGCGCGTCCGTCGGCGTGCTCGATCTTGGTGACCAGGGTGTCGGTGACGACCTTGGAGCCCTGGGCCTCCACCTTCTCCTGGCACACCTCCCACATCATCCCGGGCCCGTACTTGGGGTACTGGAACTCCTCGATGAGGGAGGTGATCTCCTTCTGGTTCCGCTTCGGCATAAGCGCGTTGACGATGGCGTTGCCGAGGGACAGTCCCTTCACCCGCTGAGCGGCCCAGTCGGCCGGCATCTCGCTCACGGGAACGCCCCAGAGCTTCTCGGTGTAGGTCTTGAAGAAGGTCCGGTACAGCCGCCAGCCGAAGCGGGCCACCAGCCAACCCTCGTAGTTGGTCTGATCCTTGGGCGGACGGATCTGAGCCCACGCGTACGACGCGACGCAGCGAACGGCCTCGACGGGACCGAGGTTGATGAAGGCGTTGGTGGCCTTGATCGGGTAGTCGTAGTACTTGCCCTCGTAGAAGATGCGGCTCTTGCGGGGACGCATCAGGAAGTCCTCGTCGGGGAGGATCTCGTGCCAGAGGTCCTCCACCGGTTGCACCTTGGTGAAGAAGCGGTGGCCACCGATGTCGAACCGCCACCCGTCGCGCTGGGCCGTGCGGGAGATCCCGCCGACCTGGCTGTCGGCCTCGAGGATGGTCGAACTGACCCCGGCCTTCTGGAACTGGAACGCGGCGGTGAGCCCGGCCGGGCCGGCACCCACGATCACCACCTCGTGATCATGGCTCACTACGTCGTCGAGGCTCTCGGTGCGGGAGTCGGGGGACGGCATGGCGGTGTGATGATCCTCGGTGTAGGCGTGGCAGACTCGACCTCGTGCTCGTCGCAGGTGACCACCGGCCGCCCCGTGCGGGGAGACCGTGACAGGGGCCGCGTCGGCCAGTTCCCCGACGGTTCACGATCGGACCGACGCTATCGAATCGACTGCTCGGCGCCACCATTTCGCTGGACTCGAATCGATCCGCGCCCTCGCCGCCACCATGGTGGTGGTCCACCACGTGGCCTCGGTGTCGGGCCCCCGTGCGGGCCTGCTCAGAACCCCTGCAGCGGTCATGGACGCCGGCGTGGCGGTCTTCTTCGTGCTCTCGGGCTTCCTGATCTTCCGTCCTCATGCGGTGGCGTTGATCGCCGGCCGCCCCGGTCAACGGGCGGCGGCGTTCTGGTGGCGTCGGATCCTGCGAATCGTCCCGGCCTACTGGGTGGCACTGACGGTGCTCTGGGCGATGGGCAACTTCGACCTGGGAGACAAGTGGTGGCGGCACTACCTATTCCTCCAACCCTTCGACCGCTACACCGCCCTGGCCGGCCTGGTGCCGGCGTGGAGCCTCAGCACCGAGCTCTGCTTCTACCTGCTGGTTCCTCCCTTCGCCGCGGCGGTGAGGTGGCTCGTCGCCAGCAGGGGGGCTGCAGGCACGGGCGAACGTCAGCGGGCCCTCACGGTGGCGGCCGCCGTAGCGGTCCTCGGTCTGCTGGGACCCGTCGCTCGTGCCACCGCTCCCACCTGGGCCGGGGAGAACCGGGCGCTCTCGTTCCAGTGGCTGCCCACCAACCTCGACCTCTTCGCGGCGGGGATGTTGCTGGCCGTCCTCTCCGCCTGGGCGGCATCGAACCCGGGGCCGCGGGCGAGGATCGACGCCGTGGCCCGGCCGGCGTGGATCTGGTGGGGCGGCGCTGTGACGGTCTTCCTCCTGTACGCCTACCTCGTCGGCGGCGTCGACTTCGCCGTCGGGCACCAGGGCTGGTCCTGGCAACGACGTCAGGTCTCGTTCACGGCGTGCGCGGTGCTCCTCTTGGTTCCGGCCGTGTTCGGCCCTCAGGACGAGGGGCTGCTTCGCAGGGCGTGGACGTGGCGACCCCTCGTCTGGGTGGGCACCGTTTCCTACGGGCTCTACCTGTGGCACGTGGGGGTGCTCGAGCGCCTGGTCGACCAACCGCCCGACCCCTTCACCGGTGCCGGCGGCTGGGACGGCTGGCTGCCCGATCGGTTCGACCCGCCCCACGTCGTGCTCCTGTTGGTGATCACCATGGCCGGCGCCCTCGCCGTGGCCGCGGTGAGCTGGTACCTGCTCGAGCGGCCGTTGCAGAGGTTCAAGGGCCTGCTCGATAGCGTCGCCGGTCGTGGTCGCTAGCTCCCCACCCCCCGGCGACGTCGAGGTCGACGCCGACGCCGACGCCCCCTCGCCCTGGCTGGTGGTGGTGGGCGTCGTGGCGGTGATCGTCGGCGTGGTGTTCCGGTTCACGGCCCGCTCGGCCCTGTGGCTGGACGAGGCGCTCAGCGTCAACATCGCCAGCCTTCCGTTGGGCGAGCTGACCGACGCGCTGCGCCACGACGGGCACCCACCGCTGTACTACGTGCTCCTCCACGGCTGGATGGAGGTCTTCGGTTCTTCAGACGTGGCCGTCAGGGCGTTGGCGGGCCTGTGGGCGGTGCTGCTCATACCCCTGGTCTGGTACACGGCCCGAGAGCTCGCCGGGCCCACGGCTGCCTGGTGCGCCACGATCCTGGCGGCGCTGTCTCCCTTCGCCGTGCGCTACGGCACCGAGACCCGCATGTACTCGATGATGGCGGTGCTCGCCCTGGTCGGGTTCCTGTGCGGCCGGGCGGCCATGATCCGGCCCACCCCACTGCGCCTGGTGGGCGTGGCGGTAAGCACCGGACTCCTCCTGTGGACCCACTACTGGTCGATGTGGTTCGCGGGTGTCGCCGGCCTGCTGCTGCTGGCCACCTTCGTGAGGCGCCGTCGAGCGCGGCGCACCCACGAGGCGGGAGCGCCGCTGAAGGTGCTGGGCGCCATCGTCGTGGGTGGTCTCACCTTCCTGCCCTGGCTCCCGCACCTGTGGTACCAGAGCCAGCACACCGGAACGCCGTGGGCCCGGCCGATGCGCCCGGCCGAGATCGTCTCGGTGATGGTGATCGACTTCGGTGGTGGCGTCACCGGCGAGGCCGCCGTGCTCGGCTGGGGTCTGGTGTTCCTCGCCGTCGCCGGCCTCGTGGCTCGATCGGCCGGGCCGTTCCGGCTCGACCTCGACCTGCGGGCCCGCCGCTCGGCGAGGGTGCCGGCCGCGCTGGTGGGCGGCACCCTCGCGCTGGCCTGCGTGGCCGGCTATGCGAGCGGAGCCACCTTCGCCAGCCGATACGCCGCCGTGATACATCCCCTCGTGGTGGTGCTCGCGGGCATCGGCCTGGCCCAGTTCAGACCCAGGTGGCTCACGGCGGTGGCGCTGGTGGGCATCGTGGGCCTGTCGGCCGTGGGGCTGGTGCGCAACGTCACCACCGAGCGCACCGACGCGGCCCGCAACGCCGAGGCGATCGAGGCGGTGGCCCAGCCCGGCGATCTGGTGGCCTACTGCCCCGACCAGCTCGGACCCTCAGGTTCACGGGCCCTCGACGTCGAACTGGAGCAGGTGACCTACCCGGCCTTCGACCCACCCGAACGAGTCGACTGGGTCGACTACCAGGAGCGGATCGACGCCACCGATCCCGAGCAGTTCGGGGCGGAGCTGTCGGACCGGGCGGCCGGGCGGAACCTGTTCCTGGTCTACAGCACCTCCTACGACACCCACCGGAGCATCTGCCCGGCACTGTTCAACGTGCTGGCTCGGGCTCGGGCACCCCAGGTCCTGGCCGAGGCCACCGAGGCCTTCGAACCCTCCGGGGTGGCCCTGTTCCCCGTCGCGGCCGGCTGACGCGTCGCCGCCTCGTCGCCGCCTCGTCGACGCCCGCCGTGCGCTACGTGGCGGTGTCAGTCCTTGGTGGCCACCGCGTTGGGGGTGACGTTCATCTTGGGGACGTAGTCCTCCGACTCGACGGCGCGGGCCTCGCCGTGGACCTCGGCCCGGAGCACGGCCCGGCACTGGTCGCAGGGGCCGTACCAGGCCTCCCGTCGTTGCTCGCCGCAGCGGGGACAGGTGAAGTCGAGGGTGTCGGGCACGGGTTCGGTCAGGGGCACGAAGCCAGGATCGCGCGCCTCGGTGCCGGGGTGGGGGACCATCACGCGGTGCGTAGGGGAGCGACCAGTCCGAAGGTGGAGTCGGAGTCGACCTCCGACGAGGCGATCCGCCGGATGGCCACCAGCTCGCTGGTGCGGAAGCTCGCCACCCGCGTGCTCCACGTGTCGACCACGTTCCGCCCCGACGCGGTGCAGAAGAACGTGGTCATCTGGCCTTCCTGCTGGTAGGCGTCGGCACCGTCGATCTGTTCGGTGGTGCGGTCCTTCAGGGTGATCTGGTAGCTGGCCATCAGGTCCCTCCTTCTTCCCACCTCGAACCTACGACAGGTCCCTTGTGGGGAACGAGGGGGCCAAGCCTGTGGATTGGAGAAGTTGTCCACAGGCTGACCCGGGTCATCGCCGGCGGCGAAGCCGGGTCGAACCGGGACCGTCAGCGGCTGGGGTCCTGGGGGGCGTAGCGGGGGGATCGCTCGGGGGCACGCACCCCGGCGGCGTCGAGCAGGCGGATGACCCGGCCCCGGTGGCCGGCGTAGGGCTCGAGCGCCTCGAGCATCGCTTCGTCGTCATCGACCGCGCGCCCGGTCAGGGCGTGGGTGACGTCGGCGGGGAGGTGGGCGTCGCCGAGCGGTACCGCGTCGGCGTCTCCGAGCGCCACGAGCGCCACGCGGGCGGCGCTCCACGCACCGACGCCGGCCACCTCGCGGAGGCGCTCGTGAGCCTCCGCCGGGGGGAGGAGGGACAGCGCGTCGAGCCGCCGGGCGCTGGCCGCCACCCGCCTGACCGTGTCGGCCCGGTCGCTCTCGACCCCCACCAGGTGGAGGTCGTAGGGAGCCGCTCCGGCCAGCACCTCGGGATCAGGAGGGAGGTACAGGTCGGTGGGGCCGGGTGCAGGTCCTCCGTAGCGCTCGACGATCTGGACCTGGGCCCGATGGGCTTCGAAGGATGTGACGCGCTGTTCGAGGACCGACGTGATCAGCGACTCGGTGACCGAACCCGAGCGGGGGACCCGGACGCCGCGATGGGTGCTCCACAGCTCCGCCACCAGGTCGTGGCGTGGGACGAAGTCGGAGTCGTCGTCGTGTGCACCCACCAGGCTCGGAAGCGCGTCGAGCGCCGCCTCCGAACCGTCGCCCCAGGCGGTGGCATCGAGCTGGTTGCCACGGAGCCGCAACCTCACCGTGCAGGGCCCGGCGGGGGAGCGGGTGGCCCGCCAGACGTCGCCGTCGACCACCTTTCCGACCAGGCTGTCGGGCCCCTGGAGAACACCCTTCAGCGTGCCCACGAGGTCGAACGGGCGGGTGAAGCGGAGCGACCGGCTCCGACCCGATCGGGCCACCTCAGCCCGCTTCCGAGGCCACGGACCGAGCCCACGCGTAGTCCGGCTTGCCGCTGGGGCTCCGCTTGACGGCGTCGACGAGCACCACGGCCCTCGGCAGCTTGTACCGGGCAAGGTGCTCGCCCGCGACCTGGCGCAGCGATTCGAGGTCGACGTGGTGGTCGGGACGCGGGGCGACCACCGCCACCACCTCCTGGCCCCAACGTTCGCTCGGCCTGGCCGCCACGAGGACGTCGAAGACCCCGGGGTGGGCCTTCAGCGCCTGCTCGACCTCCTCGGCGAAGACCTTCTCGCCGCCGGTGTTGATGGTGACCGACTCCCGGCCGAGCAACTCGATCGTTCCGTCCGGCCGCCAGCGGGCCCGATCTCCCGCGATGGCCCATCGCCGCCCGGCCACCTCGGGAAACGTCGCCGCGGTCTTGGTCGGGTCGCCCAGGTAGCCGCGGGGCACCCGACCGCCCTGACCGAGCCAACCCACGGTCTGATCGCCTCGGGGGACCAGGCCGGAGCGGTCCTCGTCGAGCACGACGGCGGTGCTGGCCGGCTTGAACCGGCCGGCCCCGTCGGGCTCGGACCCCGAGGCGGTGGCGACCGCCTGCCGTCCGGTCTCCGACGACCCGAGGACGTCGACGATCTTCAGATCGGGGAGCAGCTCCAGCAGCTCGGCCTGGACCGCGGGGGAGAGGATCGCGCCGCCGGTGAGCAGGTGGCGCAAGGACAGCTCACGGGGTCGCCGGCGGAGCTCGTCGACGATGGGGCGGGCGAAGGCATCGCCGACGATGAGGATCGAGGTCACGCCGTGGCGTTCGCAGGTGTCGAGCACGTCGGCTGCGTCGAGTCGGTCGGTGTCGTCCTGGATGACCACGGCCCCGCCACCGATCCAACAGCTCAGTGCGTTCCAGTGGGCTGCCCCGTGCATGAAGGGCGGAGCGGGAAGCGCTCGGAGGTGACGACGTCGGGCGATCTCCACCAGTTCGTCGAGGGCGGCGATCTCGGTGCCACCGGGACCGGTGATCCCGAGGGCGGCCACGAGGAAGTCGGCCTGGCGCCAGAGGACGCCCTTGGGGTACCCGGTGGTGCCACCGGTGTAGAGGATGTAGAGGTCGTCCGGTCGCCACTCGACGTCGGGTCTGGCGCTCGACGACCGGGCCAGCGCCTCCTCGTAGTCCAGCGCTCCCGGCAGCAAGGAGTCAGGTGTCCCGTCGTCGACGCGGATCAGGAGCGGTTCGTGCTCCAGCAGCGGAAGGGCCTCTGCGAGGGTGGCCGCGAAGCTCCCCTGGTAGAGCACCGCGGCGGCCCCGGAGTCGTTCAGCACGTACGCGAGCTCTTCGGCCACGTAGCGGTAGTTGATGTTGACCCCGACGGCGCCTGCCTTGAACGCGCCGATCATGGCTTCGAGGTAGGCGTTGCCGTTGGTGGCGTAGAGCGCCACGTGGGCGTGAGGCGATTCCCACTGGGCGCAGTCGGCGAGATCGCCTCTGCGGGTGAGGCCGTGCTCGAGGAGGAGGTTGGCGAACCTCCTCGTTCGATCGGTGGTCTCGGCCCAGGTCCAGGTTCGGCCGCGCCAGATCAGGCACGGACGGTCCGGGAACGCGTCGGCGATGGCCTCGTGGACGTCGGCGAGGTTGAGCTCCAAGGAGGTGGAGCGGATCAGGCGGGGCGTTCGGACACTTCGACGGTGTCCATGGTGTCGCCGACCGTGATCGCCTGGGCGACCTCGATCCCCTCGGTGACGTAGCCGAACAGGTTGTAGGCCTTGTCGAGCTTGCGGGTGCAGTCGTCGATGCAGATGAAGAACTGGCTGCCGTTGGTGTTCGGGCCGGCGTTGGCCATGGCCACCGCCCCGAGCGTGTACTCACCCGTCACCGGCTCGTCGTTCCAGCGGTAGCCGGGGCCGCCCCGTCCCGTTCCCTCGGGATCGCCGCCCTGGATCACGAACTCGGGCACCACGCGATGGAACGTGAGGCCGGTGTAGAAGCCCTGGCGGGCCAGGACCACGAAGTGGTTGACCGAGTTGGGCGCCAACCGGGGATCGAGGTCCATGACGATCGTGCCCTTCGGGGTGCCGAGGGTGACCGTGTAGATCGTGTTGGTGTCGATTTCCATCGCGGGGGGCTTGGCCATGGCTCAATCCTGCCAGGTCGAGCACCGGGCGACCTCACGCGGACCCGAGGAGCGAGCCTCAGGGAGCGGGTTCGGGTCGAAGCAGCCGTCCGAGGACGGCCGCCACCGCGCCCGGCTCCTCGCCGCGCGCCACCCATCCGCCGGCTCCCGACAGGAGAGCACCGACGGCCGCCTGGGCACCCAGCGATGGTGACGGGTCGGCGTCTGCCAGTGCATCGGACCAGCGGGTCCGGACCGCGTGCAGGTCGGGGTGGTCGAGACCACCGCTGGCCATCAGGACCCGCCAGCTGTCGGTCTCCTGGTCGACGAAGGAGAAGGTGGCGGTGACCATCGCGAGGAGCGCCTCCCGCGGGGTGCGTGAGCGCTTGAGGCCGTGCTCGACCCACTCATCGAGCCGTCGCACCACCCTGACCTGGACCGCGTCGAGCAGACCGCGGCGATCTCCGAAGTAGGCGTGCAGCAACGGGCGGGAGGTGCCGGCCGCGGCCGCCACCTGCTCCAGTGAGACCGTGAGCGGATCGAGCTCCGCCATCAGCGCCTCCGCGGCGTCGAGCAGCATGGCGCGCCTGACGTCGGGGTGGAGGCGGGGCGCTCGGGTCAGGCGGACGCTCCCGCCAGTTCGACCTCGGTGACCGACTCGCCAGGGGCGAGCGGGTGGTGGCACGCCACGAAGTGGTCGTCGTCGATCTGGGTCATCACCGGCACCTCGTCGCGACAGATGTCGTCGGCGCGGGGGCAGCGGGTGCGGAACCGGCAGCCCGACGGCGGCGAGATGGGCGAGGGGATCTCGCCGCCGAGGGTGTGGCGGGTCTCGGGCCTCACGGTGGGGTCGGGCACCGGGATGGCGCTCAGCAGAGCCGCCGTGTACGGGTGGGCGGGCCGGGCGTAGAGCACGTCGGGATCGCCGACCTCGCACAGTCGTCCGAGGTACATAACCGCCACGCGGTCGGAGATGTTCTTGACCACCGCGAGGTCGTGGGCGATGAAGATCATCGTGAGCCCGTAGCGGGCCTTCATGTCCTCGAGCAGGTTCAGGATCTGAGCCTGGACCGACACGTCGAGAGCGGACACCGGCTCGTCGCAGACGATGAGCTGGGGTTCGGTGATGACCGCCCGGGCGATCGAGATGCGCTGGCACTGTCCGCCGGAGAACTGGTGGGGACGGCGGCCGCGGACCACGGCGGGATCGAGCCCGACGGTGAGGAGCATGTCGTCGACCTTGGCGGTCTTGTCGTCTCCGCTGACCCTCTTCCAGATGTCGAGTCCCTCGGCCACGATGGCCTCGACCCGACGCCGCGGGTTCAACGAGGAGATCGGGTCCTGGAAGATCATCTGCAATCGGGTGCGCACCTCGCGGAGCTGGGACTCGCCCAGTCCCGTGAGGTCGGTGCCGTCGAAGACCACCGTGCCGGAGGTGGGCGACGGGAGCTGCATGATCGCCTTGCCGGTGGTCGACTTGCCGCAACCCGACTCGCCGACCAGCCCGAGGGTCTCGCCCGGTAGGGCGTCGAGGCTGACCTCGGTCACCGCGTTCACCTTCCGGCCGCGACCGGCGGGGAACTCCACCACGAGGTCCTCGACCCGCAGCAAGGCTTCTCCCTCCGGGCGGAGGTGGGCTTTGCCGATGCCTGCCATCAGGCGGATCCTCCTAGGGACGGATCGTGGGCGATCCGTGGTGGCTGGCCGTCGACCCGGATGCCCGGTGCCGCCACCACGACCTCGTTCACCGGGAAGTGGCAGGCGAAGACGTGATCGGCATGATCGTCGTCGGCGGTGAGGGCCGGATCGTCGACCAGGCACTTCTCCTGGGCGTTGGGACAGCGGGGTGCGAACGAGCACCCCTCGGGAAGGTTGACCAGGTCTGGTGGGCGACCGGCGATGGCGTCGAGCCGAGTGTGGCTGGGCATCTCCAGCTTCGGGATCGAGCGCATCAGCGCCTGGGTGTAGGGGTGGCGCATCCCGGCGAAGAGCCGCTCGGCCGGGGCCTTCTCCACGATCCGGCCGGCGTACATCACCGCGATGTCGTCGGCCCGGCCGGCCACCACGCCCAGGTCGTGGGTGACCAGGATCATCGACATCTCCCGGTCGCGCTGCATGGACTGGAGGAGATCGAGGATCTGGGCCTGGACCGTGACGTCGAGGGCGGTGGTGGGCTCGTCGGCGAAGAGCATGCGGGGCCCGCAGGCGAGGGCGATGGCGATCATGATGCGCTGGCGCATCCCGCCCGACATCTCGTGGGGGTACTGGCGCATTCGCCGGGCGGGCTCGGGGATGCCCACCGAGGTGAGGAGGGCGAGGGCGGTGTCCTTGGCCTGCGCCTTCGACATGTCGATGTGCTCGTGGAGCGACTCGGTGATCTGGCGCTCGATGCGCAGCACCGGGTTGAGAGCCGTCATCGGGTCCTGGAACACCATCGACATCTTCTGGCCCCAGTACGACCGCATGACCTTCGGGGACGCGTTGAGGACCTCCGAGCCCTCGAACCTCACGCTTCCGGTCCGGGTGGCGTTGCCGGGCATCAGGCCCATGACCGAACGCGAGAGGACGGACTTGCCCGAGCCTGATTCGCCTACCACGCCCAGGGTCCGGCCGCGGTACAGGTCGAACGACACCCCACGGACGGCGTTGACGGTGCCCCGTTCGGAGGAGAACTGGGTGACGAGGTCGCGGACCTCCAGCACCGGCTGGTTGGCGTGGTCGGTCTGGTTCTCGCTCACAGGGCACTCTCACGGACGTCGAAGCGATCGCGGATCAGGTCGCCCAGGTAGTTGAGCGCCATCACGGTGAGGAAGGTGGCGACGATCGGGGTGAACATGATGAACGGTGCGTCCTCCATGGCCGACTTGCCGTCGTTGATCATGATCCCCCAGGTGGCGGCGGGCGGATCGAGGCTGGCGCCGAGGATGGCCAGGCCGCCCTCGGCCACCACGGCGATGGCGACGCCCAGCAACGCGATGTAGGCCATGGCCGGGAGGACGTTGGGCAGGATCTCCCGGAAGAGGATCCGGCCGTTGGTGGCGCCCTGGGCCCGCGCCGCGGTGACGAACTCCCGCTGCGCCCACGCCATCGTGTTGCCCCTGGTGATCCGGGCGAGCAGCGGGATCGACACGACGCCGAGCGCGAGGATCAGGATCAAGATGGTGGGCAGCCGGAACGCGTCGGGGGCCTGGACGGGGTCGCCCTTGAGCACCGACACCAGCGAGAGGGCCAGCACCAGGGCGGGGATGGCCAGCAGGATGTCGAACAGGGCTGCCAGCGACTTGCCGATCCAGTTGCGGAAGTAGCCGCTGAAGAGACCGAGCAGGCCACCGATCACGAACCCGATCGTCACCGCGCCCACGGCGATGCCGAGGGAGTTGCGGCCGCCGTAGATGGTGCGGGAGAGCATGTCGCGCGAGCTGCCGTCGGCCCCGAGCCACAGGCCTTCCTCACCGGGAGCCAGTTCCGCCTTGGATGCGACCGAGACGTTGGGGTCGTGGAGGGGGAGGAGGTCGGCGAAGAGGGCGAGGAACACCACGAGCACGAGCCAGGCGATCGACAGCCAGGCTCCGATCGGGAGCCGCTTCTTCGGCGCTACTTCGTCGGCGTCCTCGGGCACCGCTGGTGCCACGGCCGCCTCGGTGGCGGTGGAGAGGGTCATGTGGTGCGTTCCCTGATCCGTGGGTCGAGCACCGAGTAGAGCGCGTCGACGGTGAAGTTGATGAGTACGAAGGCGATGGCCACCACCGCCACCAGGCTCTGGAGGGCCTCGTACTGGCGGCGGAGGACGGTCTCGCCGATGAGGACGCCCAGGCCCGGGATGCCGAGCAGGAACTCGATCACGAGGGTTCCGCCGATGAGGTTGCCCATGCTCAGACCGGTGACGGTGAGCAGCGTGAGGCTCGACGGCCGCAGGGCGTGGCGCCACAGCACCCGCCCGTTGGATATGCCCTTCGACTTGGCCATCAGGATGAAGTCCTCCTGGAGGGTGGCCACCAGGTCGGAGCGGAGCAGGCGCATGTACACGGCGATCTGGCCGAGCGACAGTGCCAGGACCGGCACGATCACGTGTCTGAAGTGCTCGCCGGGATCCTCGGTCAACCTCACGTAGCCCTGGGTGGGTACCCACCCCATCTGCACGCCGAGGTAGTAGGTGAGGAGCAGGGCCACCGCGAAGCTGGGCAACGAGATGGCTCCGAAGGCGAAGGTGTTGATGATCTTGTCGGTCCAGCGCCCGGACCGGTAGGCGGCCCACAACGCAAGCGGTATGGCCACCAGCAGCGACAGCACCTGGGTGTAGAGGATCAGGCTGACCGAGACCGGCCACGACTGGTCGAACCGGGTGCGCACGGGGGTGCCGCCGCTGGCGCTGTAGAAGTTGCCCAGGTCGCCCTGGACGAAGTCGCCAGCCCACTTGGCCCATCGGACCGGCAGCGGATCGTCGAGGTTGTTCGACTCCCGGAACTCCTGCCGCAGGGTCTGACCTGGGGTGTTGTCGAACGGGATGACCAGGTTCTCTGGCTTGCCCGGTACCAGGCTGATCAAACCGGCGGTGAACAGCGTCACCACCACGAAGACCACGACCAACTGGATGAGACGTTGGGCGATCAGGCGCATCTTTCCCCTACGAGGTGGGGTCGACCGGCTGGCGAGCAGCCGGTCGACCCACCGCAACTAGACATCCACGCTCGACACGGTGTCGTCGTGGAACTGCTGTCGTGAACCTACTGCTCGATCCACAGGCCGATCAGCGGGTGGCCGACGGCCAGACCGCGTGTGGGACGGCGAGCGTCGTCGTCGGTGGTGGCGTCGCCCGGTTGCGACGGATCGTCGCCGGGCAGCGGAGGACCGAAGACGTTGTGGACCGTGTCGTCGAGCACGATGGCCCAAGGCGTGTACCACGACCACATGCCGTAGACCTTCTCCGCCATGATCCGGTTCACGTCCTGGTAGATCTTCTCACGCTCGTCGGGGTCGGCTGTCTCGCGGCCCTCGTCGAGCAGTGCGTTGAGCTCGGGGTCGTCCCAGCCGCCGAAGTTGACCGGGTTGGCGTTGCCGTACCACCACACGTAGTTCTGGTCGGGGTCGCCACCGGGGTAGTTGCGGAACACCATTGCCTGGTAGTTCTTGGCGATGGCGCTGTCGATGAGGGTGGCCTGCTCGACGCTCTGGATCTCGACCGTGACACCGATGTCGCGAGCCCGCTGCTGGATGAGCTGGGCGATCTTGCGAACGGTGGGATCGGTGGTGGCGAGGAGGGTGAACGAAGCAGGCTGATCCGGGTTCTCGGCCAGGTACTCCTCCACGAGGGCCTTGGCCGTCTCCGGGTCGTACTCGGGGAAGCCGGCATCCTCGAGGAAGCCTGGCGTACCGGGAGCGAACGGGCCGGTGGCCACCGTGGGCAGGCCGGCGTTGACCTGCTGGTTCACGTCTTCGCGGTCAGAGCCCATGGCCAGGGCCCGGCGCATGCGCACGTCGTTGAACGGCGGGATCGTGCTGTTCATCTGGATGAACGACACCTCGGCCTGGGCCTCCGAGACGAGCAGGTTGACGTCACCGTCGTTGCGCATCTTCAAGAAGTCGTTCTGGATCTGCTCGGCGTCGCTGGTGTGCATGATGTTGATGCCACCGCTCTGGATGGCCTGCTTGCGCACCGTGCCGTCGGGGATCGGCCGGAACTCGATCTCGTCGACGTAGGGGAAGGGCTCGCCGTCGGGGGCGATCTGCCAGTAGTCGGCGAACGCCTTGCCGGTCATCTGCTGGTTCTGGGTCCAGCTGACGAACTCGAAGGGACCGGTACCGATCGGGTGCTCGGAGCAACCGGCGGGATCGGCGTCGAGCTGGGCCTGGGCCATCATCCCCATGCGCGAGGAGCTGAACAGGAACGCCGGGAACGAGACCCACGGGCGCTTCATGTTCACCTGCACCGTGTCGGGCGCGGTGACCTCGGTGGAGTCGATGTCCTGCAACACGAACAGGAACAGCGTGGAGGCCCGCCCCTCGTAGGCGCCGCGGTAGGCGTCGAGGTTGTTCTTGACCACCTCGGCGGTGAGGTCGGTGCCGTCGTGGAACTTGATGCCCTCGCGGAGGGTGATGGTCCACTGCGTGTAGTCGTCGTTGGGGGTGACGTCCTGAGCCAGGTACGGCACGTACTCGCCGTTGGCGTTGGGCACGGTGAGGGTGTCGTAGAACGCCCGGGCCACCATCATCCCCGAGATGGCGAGCTGGGCCTCCGAGAGGCACCAGCCGGCGCTGGACTCGCCCTCGATCCCGTAGACCAGCTTGCCGCCGCGCTGGGGCTCGCCGGCTTCTTCGAGACCGGACTCGCCGGCCTCGACGTTGAGACCGTCGTCGCCGTTCCCCTGAGCGGTCGGGTCGGTCGAGTTCGATTCGTCGTCTGACTTGGAGCCGCCGCAACCCGCGGCCAACAGGCTCGCGGCCAACAGCAGAGCTGCCCCTGAACGGGCACGACGGCGTGAGCGTGACGCTCGGATTGACATACAGGATCCCCTTGCTTGATATCGCACTGTGGCCGGTGGCCGGCGGACCCTGGCACTTCGACGTGACCACGGCCTCTTGGCGTGACGGTGACCATAGCGGGTGCGAACGCGGCGCTGCGTCGCACCCCGGTCACGCGGGGTGTGCGGCCACCGACGTCCGCTACCCGGTCAGTTCGAGATCCACACGCCGTGCAGGGGGTGGGCGCTTCCGAGGCGGGTGCTGGATGCGTGGCCGCTCGGGAGGTCGGGACCGAGGATGCCGTGGACGTTGGCAGCCTCGGCGACGGCCCACGGCACGTACCAGTTGTAGGAGTAGTAGACCTCCTGCGCCATCTGCTGGTGGATCGCCTCGTAGAGCTCGCGGCGCTCCTCCTCGTCGGGTTCGCTGCGGCCCTTCCTCAGGGCCTCGTTGATCACGGGGTCGTCGAAGCGGGCGAAGTTCACCGGGTTCCCCTCGCCGTACCACCACATGTAGTTCATGTCGGGATCGTCGCCGGGCTGGTTTCGGAAGGCCGCGGCCTGGAAGTCGCCGGCGATCGCGCGCTCGATCAGCGTCTCCTCGTCCTCGATCACCAGCTTCACCTCGAACCCGGCCTCCTCGAGCATCTCCACGGCCAGGACGGTGGCCCGGAGGCTGGCCGGATCCGCGGTGTCGAGGAAGGTGAACGACATGTCGACGCCCTCGGCCTTCAGATCGGCCACCATGGCCTTGGCCTTCTCCGGGTCGTATCCGGGTCGACCCGATTCCTCCACGTAGCCGGGCACCCCGGGCGGGAAGGGGCCGTCGGCCAGGGCGGCGCCGCCCTTGTTGGCCACCTCGTTGAGCTTGTTCCGATCCACCGCGTGGGCGAACGCGATCCTGGCCTCACGCCGGTCGAACGGTGGCTCGGCGACGTTGAACATCGTGTAGGCGGTCTCGGTGAAGTCGTCGGAGACGAGGGTGTTCACCGCTCCGTCCGCCACCAGGTCTGGCAGGTTGCTCACCATGTCGGAGATCACCGAGGTGTGAAGCATGTTGATGTCGCCCTGCACCAGTGCGCTCAACCTCTGATCGGCGTTGGGGATGGGACGGAACTCGATGGCGTCGACGTAGGGGTAGGGCTCTCCGTCGGGAGCGTCCTGCCAGTAGTCGGGATTGCTGACCACGTTCAAGGAATCGCCGTAGGTCCACGACACGAACTCGAACGGTCCGGTGCCCACCGGATGCGTCTCGCACCGATCGACGTCGGCGTCCAGCTGCGCCTGGGCCATGATCCCGACGCGGCCCGAGTTGTAGAGGGCGGCCCGGAATGCCACCCAGGGGACCTTGGTGCTCACCTTCAGGGTGAGCTCGTTCACCACCGAGATCGACTCGATGTTGTCGAAGGCGAAGAGGAACAGGTCTGAGCTGCGGCCCGGGTACTCACCCCGGTAGGCGTCGAGGTTGTTCTTCACGACCTCGGCGGTGAGCGGAGACTCGTCGTGGAACACGATCCCGGGGCGGAGCTTGATCGTCCACGTCTCGTAGGTGGCGTCGGGCTCGACCGAGTCGGCCAGGTACGGCCGGTAGTTCCCCTCGGCATCGGGGACCACGAGCGGGTCGTAGATCGCTCGCATCACCTGCATGCCCGAGACCGCAACCTGGGCTGACGACAGGCAGAAGTGGCTCGTCTCAGCCTCCAGGCCGTACACGATCTGCCCGCCGCGAACCGGCTTGGCATCCTCCGGCAGGCCGCTCTCGACGGCTTCGCCGATCTGGTCGATGCGCAGGTCGGAGCGCTGGGCCACCGCTCCACCGGAGGAGTCGTCGCCGCAGCCGGCCACGAGCAGGGTGGATGCCGCCAACAAGGTGGCGAGCCTCGATCGCCACCGGCGGTCCGATGACGTGGGCGGTCGCTGGCGGTCGTGCGGGGGAAGGCAGTGCATGACCTAGCACTTCGGCTCGAAGGCGGCTTTGCTCAAGCGAGCACCGGAACAAATCGGCGCGCTGCGACGGTCGTCACCGCCACGGGCGCCTCAGCGACGGGCCTTCAGCCGCCTGCGGTGCTCCCGTCGATCCAGAGGCCGAGCAGGGGATGACCGGTGACGAGGCGCTTGGAGGCAGGGTCACCGGCGGGAAGCTCCGGGCCGAAGACGCCGTGCACGTCAGACGACATCGCCACGGCCCACGGTTGGTAGAAGAGGTAGATGTTGTAGACCTGCTCGCCCATGCGTCGGTTGACGGTCTCATAGGCCGCCTGCCGGGCCGCCTCATCGGGGTTCTGCCTGCCGATGTCGAGGTTCTCGTCGATGACGTCGTCGTCGAAGCGTCCGAAGTTCACCAGGTTCGACGCGCCGTCCTCGCCGCCGTACCACCAGATGCGGTTGCTGTCGGGGTCGTCGCCGGGCTGGTTCCGGAAGAACAACATGTCGTAGTCGCCGCTGATGGCACGCGAGATCAGGTCGACCTGGCGCTCGACCTCGAGCTCCACGGTGAAGCCGGCGTCCTCGAGCATGCGCTTGGCCAGCACCGAGACGCGGATCGTCGACGGGTTGTTGCTGGACAGGAGGCGGAACGCGGTGTCGCCCCCGCTCTCCTTCATCTCGGCGACGTGGGCTTTGGCAGCTTCCGCGTCGTGGGCCGGGAAGCCGTTCTCCTCCAGGTAGCCGGACACGCCTTCGGCGAACGGGCCGTCGGCCAGCTCGGGGAACGAGAGGTTGGCGACCTCGTTGATCTTCTCCCGGTCGATGGCCTGGGCCACCGCCACCCGGTTCTCCCGCACGTCGAACGGCGTGGAGTCGACGTTGAGCATGAAGTACATCGTCTCGGTGTACTCCCGGCTGACCACCAGGTTTATGGCCCCGGCGTCGCGCAGCTGGGTCAGGTTCCCAGAGATGTCAGACGACGAGCTCGAGTGCATGATGTTGATGTCGCCCCGGCGCAGCTCGGCCACCCGTTCCTCGTCGTTGGAGATGGGACGGAACTCGAGCGCCCCCACGTACGGGTAGGGCTTGCCGTCGGGAGCCTTGACCCAGTAGCGGTCGTTGCGCTTCAGCTTCATGCTGCTCCCCTGATCCCAGGAGCTCAGGACGAAGGGGCCGGTGCCCACCGGCTCGGTGGCGCAGGACTCCGTGGACGCGTCGAGCTGGGACTGGGAGACCATCAGGACCCGGCCCGAGTTGTAGAGGGCGGCGTCGAACTTCACCCACGGCACCTTGGTGGTGACGACGACCGTCAGCTCGTCTCGCACCTGCACGTCGGCGATGTCGCTGTACGCGAAGGCGAGCAACAGCGAGTTCCGGCCCTCGTACTGGCCGCGGTAGGCATCGAGGTTGTTCTTCACCACCGTGGCGTCGAGCCTCGTGCCGTCGTGGAACGTGACGCCGGGCCGCAGCTCGATGGTCCAGGTCTTGTACTGGTTGCTCGGTGTCACCGACTTGGCCAGGTAGGGGGAGTACCCGCCCTCGCCGTCGGGCACCACCAGGGGGTCGAAGATCGCCCGGGCGACCTGGATGCCCGAGATGGCCAGTTGGGCCTCGGGGAGGCAGAAGTTGTCGGTGTCGGCCTCGAGGCCGTAGACGAGCTGTCCGCCGCGCTGGGGCTCGGGGTCAGCGGGGAAGCCGCTCTCGACGGGTTCGCCGCCGATGTCGACCGACGGGTTCTGGTCGGCCGCGTCGTCGTCGCCTCCGCACGAGGCCACCACGAGCGACAGGATCGCGAGGGCGCCGACGGCCGATCGGGTCAGTCTGCCCATGATGATGCCTCCCCGGGTCGGTACTCAGCTGATGACCCTTAGGTGAACATACGGATGCTGGGACCCGATCTTGAACCGTCTTCAGCACTTTGAGCCGAACGACCCTCCCGGAAGGGTCCCGATACGGGTCGAATGGCCCTGTCGGTGGGGCGTTCGGACTACCGCGACGCGGACGACCCTCGAGGTCCCATGACGAACGTCACGAGGGCGAAAACGGTGGTGGCCCCGAGTAACCGACCGGCTTGCGCCAGCCAGCTCCTCGGGGCCGACCGTTCGGGCTCCCGTTCCGCTCGCCCGGAGGCGACCGTTGGGTGACCCGCCGATCGAACCTGCACTCGGTGTCCACCACCCGAGGGCGATGGGCTCCGAGCCGGGATCGGCTCCCGGCCCGATTCCGTCCACCTGTCCCGAGGGACCGGCGACCGGTTCCGAACCGGCGTCTGGTGCACTCGACCGACCTGGACCTCGGACCACCCTCGACCTCTGCCCTGCGGCGAACCGCTGGCTGGTGACCGGGGGCTTCTTGCCCGGTGTCCGGATCGCTCGCTGCGTTCCTGACGAGGCCCACCATGGACCCGCTCGGGACCTCGGTCAAGCGATATCCCTCAGTTCACAGGGTTGTCCCCGAACCTTTCCAGTTCTCCCCAGGAAGCCACCCGATCCTCACATGGTCGTGCACAGGTCGTACACAGGCCGGCCGGCACGGGTGGCGAACGCGCAACTCCGACGAACTAGACCGATCTCCATGGTCGATTCCTCCGAGCCGGTGGCCGCCATGGTCGCACGGGCGGTCGGCATAGTCGGCCGCACCCACGTGCTGACCGACCCCGACCTCACCGCTTCGCGCTCGGTCGACTGGACCGGGCGCTTTCGGGCCCGCCCCGCACCTGTGGTGAGGCCCGGCCGCGTGGCCGAGGTGGCCGCTCTGGTGGCCGCCGCCCGGGAGTTGGGCGTGGCCCTGGTCCCCCAGGGCGGCAACACCGGCCTGGTCGGGGGAGCGGTGCCCCTCGACGGCGGAGTGGTGGTCGACCTCACCCGGTTCGACGGGGTGGACGACATCGACGCCACCTCGGGCCAGCTCACCGCCGGAGCGGGGGCCACCATCGGGGCCGTGCAGGCGGCGGCCGCGGCGGCGGGGTGGCAGTACGGGGTCGACTGGTCGGCCAGGGACACCGCAACCGTCGGGGGATCGGTGGCCACCGACGCCGGCGGTCTCCGCTTCATCCGCCACGGTGGTACCCGACGCCAGCTGTTGGGGGTCGAAGCCGTGCTCGGCACCTCCGAGGTGATCAGCCACCTGCCGGCGGTGGAGAAGGACAACACCGGCTACGACCTGGGTGCGCTGCTCTGCGGCAGCGAGGGCACCCTCGGTCTCGTCACCCGAGCGAGGTTGCGGCTCGTACCGCCGCGGGCGCCCGCATCCTGCGTTCTGGTCGCCTTCGGGTCGATCGGCTCGGCGGTGTCGGCGGCCACCACCCTTCGCCGCGAGGTGGTGGAGCTGGAAGCCGTGGAGCTCATGGTCGATGCCGGACTGGCGCTCGTCTGCTCATCGATGGGTCTGATGGTTCCCTTCGCCACACCGGCACCGGCGACCCTGCTGGTGGAGGTGGCGTCTAGGGCGGATCCGCACGCCCTGCTCGACGGGGTGCTGACGTCGATGGACGGCGTGGTCGAGGTGGTGGTGGCCACCGATGAACGTCAGCGTCGCGAGCTCTGGCGGTACCGGGAGCTCCACACCGAGGCCATCGCCCGGGTCGGCCCCGCCCACAAGCTCGACGTCACCTTGCCTCCGCGATCCCTCGCCGATTTCGTGACCGAGGTGCCAGAGCTGGTGGCGTCGGTGGCACCCGAGGCTCGGACCTGGTGCTTCGGCCACGCGGGCGACGGCAACGTCCACGTGAACGTCACCGGCATCGAGCCGGGCGACGACTCGGTCGACGAGGCCGTCCTGGTCGACGTGGCCGATCGGGGTGGCAGCATCTCGGCCGAGCACGGGATCGGCCGGGCCAAGCGCCGCTGGCTCCACCTGGCCAGGGGGCCCGCCGACGTCTCCGCCATGGTCGCGGTGAAGCGAGCCCTCGACCCCGACGGGATCTGCAACCCGGGCGTGTTGCTGCCGAGCGGGTCCTAGAACCAGGCGCCGCGGGACTCGAGCACCTCGCGCAGGGTGGCCGGCCGATCGGTCATGATCCCGTCGACGCCCCGGTCGAGCAGTTCGTGCATCTCGGCCGGGTCGTCGATGGTCCACACGTGCACCTGCAGCCCGGCGGCGTGGGCCCGCGACACGAACCGGTCGTCGACCAGGCGGACGCCCTTCAACCGGTGCGGTACCTGGACGCAGGCCCCCTCGACCCGGCCCGACGGCAGCCCGAACGAACCGGCGCGGAGCCGCGCCACCCCCTTCGGCCCGAGTGAGGTGCACAGTTTGGGCCCCAACGCAGCCTTGAGGCGCTCGATGCGCTCGTCGGAGAAGGAGCCGATGCACACCCTCTCCAGGGCGCCGGTCCGGTCGATCACCT
>JAAZBK010000314.1 GCA_012513855.1 Acidimicrobiales bacterium | reverse complement strand
CGACGAGCACGACGAACCGCGACGTCACCGATGGCACCGCGACAGCCGAGCTCACCGAGTCATCGGTCGAGTACCCGGCTCGACCCGCAGGCACCGAACCGATCGCAGAGGACCAGGCAAGCCCAGCCGATCAGGTCCGACGCTCAGCGTTGCAGCAGCAGGGGAGCCGAGGCATGCGCTGGGCCCCCGCCGTGGCTTCGGGGCGCACCCCACCGGTTACGACCTCACAAGATCCGAGGTGGCAGTCGGGTGGCGATGGCATGGGATCGCGGTTCCGTTGTATGTTCGTAACAACCGAAGCGCGGTCGTCATCGAACGCCTGAGGGCAGCCGCGCCCAGTTCGCATCAGATCAGCGTCCGTGGTCACCATCCCCCGCTTCGGCGAGTCGGGTGATTACGGTCCAAACCAAGCGAAGGTAGGCCCGGAGCGTGACGATGCTCTTCCTGATGATCCTGGCAGTCGTGTGGGCGGCGGTGCTCGTGCCCCCGTTCGTCCGATCGAGGCGAGACGGTCGTCCCGGCAGTTCGGTCACGTCGTTCAGGGCGCAGCTCTCCACCTTGGAGCGCGCCACCCCCGGAAGCTCGCTTCGGCCGGTCACCGAGCAGCACCGTCCCTCCTCGGTGGTGGCCGGTCTGGGATCGATCGATGCGCGCCGTCGCCGCCGCGACGTCCTGGTGGGCCTCCTCGGAGCCACCGGCCTCATGTTCGTCCTGGCCTTCGCGGTCGGCGGGCTCTTCACCCTGCTCTTCCTCGTGAGCGCTGCGGCCCTGGGTGCGTACGTGTACGCCCTGCGCCAGCGCCACCTGCGGGCCATGGAGCGCGTGTCGAAGGTGCGGGTGCTCGCCCCCCGCACTGCAGCTCCGGCGCCGGTGCTGGCGGTCCGCACCGCCCGCTAGGAACCCCGGCGCCACCAGGTAGTTCTCGGGCCGGGCTGGTCCGTTCCGAGCGCGGTGATGCCCGAACCAGCAGGTCAGGCGGAAAGTGCGCGAGACGACACGGATTCAGCTCAAGTGAGCGGCCGTTCGTGTCGAAGAAGTGGACATGTCGTCCGCATCACCTTCCCCCGTACGCCGCACCCGCCGCTTCACGGTGGCTGCGTTGGTGATGGCCACCGCCATGATCCTGTCGGCGTGCCTCACCCCTGAGCAGGATTCGGTCCTCTCGGAGCTCAACGCCGATCGCCGGGCCAACAACCGCACCACCCTCGCCGTTCAGGCCGACGCCCAGGTTAAGGCCCAGGCGTGGGCCGAGAAGCTCGCCCGCGAGGGCAAGCTCTACCACTCGAACCTCTCCGACGGCATCGGTGTCCGCTGGTGCTCGCTCGGCGAGAACGTCGGCTACGGCGGCAGCGTGGCCTCGGTCCAGGATGCCTACATGCGCTCGAGCGGTCACAAGGCCAACGTCTTGAGCACCGCCTGGAACGGCGTCGGCGTCGGCTACGCCAAGGGCAAGGTCAACGGCCACAACGTGGTCTTCACCGTCCAGGTCTTCATCAAGACCTGCTAGTTCGAAGCCTCGGGCCCAGCCCTGAGCGTTGTTCCACACCACCGTCACCGGCCCGGGATCCCAATCCCCGGGCCGGTGGCGCGTCCGGGCTCGGGCCGGGTGACGCCCTTCGATCGCGTGGTTCGACCGGTGTGTGGCTCGGGTGCAGGAGACTTCGCACGGTGCGCAGGAGACCCGGGGACGGGGCAATGCACCTGCTACACCGTAGGAGGATCTTCTGCTAGTTTGTAGCAGGTGTTAGCGGAGCCGTCGCCCTTTCCCCATCAGGGGCCGTTGGAACCGGAGCAGGTCCGGGGCCGCGACCACCTGGTGGCCGATCTCGTGGCCCGGGTCACGAGCCGGCGGGTCACCGCCCTGGTGGGACCTCGCCGCTACGGCAAGACCTCGCTCCTGCGACGGGTGGCAGCCGAGGTCGCCGCTGGCGGTGCCAGCGTTGTGTGGGTCGACCTGTACGAGGCCACCTCCACCGCCGACCTCGCCCGGCGCTTCGACTCCGCCCTGGCAGAAGCGCGCGGGCCGGTCGGCGGCACGCTCGCGGCGATAGCGGCCCGCTTCGACCTGCAACTGGGCCTGCTCGGCGTCCAACTGTCCCGCCGGCGAGACGAACGACCCGACCCCGAAGCCTCCTTCGACTCGCTGCTCGAGACGCTGGTGGCCGGCGCCCGCCAGACCCCCACCGTGGTGGTGGTCGACGAGTTGCCGGGCATCGACCGGGTGGAGGGGGCCGCAGGTCTGCTCCGAACCAAGCTCCAGCACCACGTCCAGGAGATCGGGCTGATCTTCGCCGGATCGCAGCCGTCGCTGATGCGGGCGATGTTCACCGAGCGCTCCCGGCCCTTCTACGCCCAGGCCGACCTGGTCGAGATCGGTCCGTTCAGCGCTGCGGCCATCGCCGAGATCGTGACCGACGGGTTCGACTCGACCGGCCGTGACGCCGGCGACCTCCCGGGCCGGATCCACGACTTCACCGGCGGTCATCCCTACCGGGCGATGCAAGCTGCCGACGCCGCGTGGCGGTGCGTGGCGCCGGGATCCGAACCCCGGCCCGACACCTGGGGGCGGGCGTTGGAGCTGCTTAGGGGTGAGACCAACCTGGCCTGCGACGCCATCTTCAGCGGGTTCACCACCGGCGAGAAGGCCACCCTGCGCCTGATGGCCCACGACGACGCGTTGTTCGGCACCGCTGCCGAGGCGCTCAGCCTCTCTGCCGGAAGTGCCCGCCACGCCGTCGACGCGCTGGTGGGGTCGGGTGACGTGGTGGACTCCGACCGGGGACGACGGCTGGTCGACCCGGTGCTGGCCGACTGGATCCGCCGCCGCTTCCCCCGTTGAACGAAAAGGCCGTCTGGTGGAGGTGAGGGGAATCGAACCCCTGGCCTCCTCGATGCGACCGAGGCGCTCTACCAACTGAGCTACACCCCCATGACGGGAGGGTCAGACTAGCGCAGGGGCGGGAGGTGACCGGAAACGGTCGGGTGCCCACCTCGTTGGCTCCCACTGATCGGGATCGCAGGCGCTCGCTCGTGCCATCCCGGGCAGGAACGTGTTCTAGTCTTGGGACAGGACGTGCAGGAGGTGCGCAATGCGAGTGGTGGTCGACTTCGACCTGTGTGAGAGCAACGCGGTGTGCATGGGCATCGCCCCGGAGGTGTTCGAGGTCCGCGACGACGACTTCCTGTACGTGCTCCAAGAGGAGCCCGACGAGTCCCTTCGCCCGAAGATCGAGGAGGCGGTGGCCCGCTGCCCCAAGCAGGCCATCTCCATCGAGGACTGACGTCGGAGACGTCCCACCCATGAACAAACCGATTCGACGCGTCGTCGTGGTCGGCGCGTCGCTGGCCGGCGTCCGCGCGGCCGAGACGCTCCGCGCCGAGGAGCTGGCCGAGGAGATCGTCGTGGTGGGCGACGAGCCCCACCAGCCCTACGACCGCCCACCCCTCTCCAAGGACGTCCTCACGGCGCTCGAGCCACCCGAGGTCGGGCTCCGCAACGCCCAGGGCCTCGACGTCACCTGGGAGCTGGGGGTGGGAGCCGCTTCGCTGGAGTTGGCCGAGCAAACCGTGCACCTGACCGACGGCCGCTCTCTCGCCTACGACGGGCTGGTCCTGGCGTGTGGCGCCCGGGCGCGCGTGCTGCCCGGCACAGAAGAGATGGCTCGGGTGTCGGCTCTGCGAACGCTCGACGACGCCCGCTCGCTGCGGGCCGCACTGGTGGCCGGCGCGGAGCGGGTGCTGGTGGTGGGAGCAGGGTTCATCGGCGCGGAGGTCGCGGCCTCGTGCCGCTCCCGCGGCGTCGAGGTGGTGATGGTCGAGCCCCTGGAGCAGCCGTTGGTCCGCGTGCTCGGTGCCGCGGTGGGGTCGCTCATCGCCGATCTGCACCGCTCCAACGGGGTCGACGTCAGGCTCGGCGTCGGGGTCGATTCCATGGCGGAGGACGGCGTCGGTGGGAAGGTCGAGGTGAGGTTCTCCGACGGCACCATAGAATCGTTCGATCACGTGGTGGTGGGCATCGGAGTCGTTCCCAACACCGGCTGGCTCGACGGCAGCGGGCTCACGATCGACGACGGCATCGTGTGCGACGAGACCACCCTCGCGGCGCCGGGGGTGGTGGCGGCGGGTGACGTCGCCCGCTGGCCCAACCCGCTCTTCGGCGAGCTGATGCGCGTCGAGCACTGGGAGCACGCGCTCGACATGGGCGCGCACGCGGCGCGACGCCTGGCCACCCCCGATGATCAGGCCGGCCCGTACGCTCCGGTGCCGTGGTTCTGGAGCGACCAGTACGACCGCAAGCTCCAGCTGGCCGGCCGGGTCCTGCCCACCGACGAGGTGGTGCTGGTGGCGGGATCGGTGGACGACATGCGGTTCTGTGCCCTCTACGGCCGGGACGGCAAGGTGTCCGGCGTGCTCGCGGTGAACATGCCCGCCAAGGTCGTCCGCTACCGCAAGGCGATCGCCGACGGCCTCACCTGGGAGCAGGCGATGTCGGAGACCGAGGTGAAGGAACCCTTCGTCGTCGGCCGGCAGGGGTGACCACCCCCTCGGACCCGGCAGCGAGCGCCGCTGAGGAACCGGTGGAGGTGGTCGACGTCGACGGCACCGTCATCGAGATCGTCACCCGGGCGCGCATGCGCTCGGAGCGGCTGCGCCACCGCTGCACCTACATCGCGGTGGTCGACTCCGAAGGTCGGCTGGTGGTGCACCAGCGCGCGCCGTGGAAGGACGTCTGGCCGAGCAGGTGGGACGTCGCTTTCGGTGGGGTGGCCGGGGTCGGCGAGGCTTGGGACGACGCCGCCGTCAGGGAGCTGGCCGAGGAGGCTGGGCTGGATGCACCCCTCACCCACCTGGGTGAGGGTTCGTTCGAGGACGACGACGTGTCGCTGATCGGCCACGTGTACGTGGCGCGCCACGACGGTCCGATCGAGTTCGCCGACGGCGAGGTGGTGGCGGTCGACCGCGTGGCGGTGTCCGACCTCGACGAGTGGCTCGCAGGCCACGAGACCACGCCGGACTCGGTGGCCCTCGTCGGCCGCTTCGTGAAGGATCTCCTGCCATGACCTCTCTCGCCTGGATCCTCGCCGCAGCCGCCGGCGTCGTAGCACTGGTGGAGTGGTGGGCCACCTGGGAGAGCCGCAAGTCGGTCCGCTACGTCACCAAGCCGCTCACCCTGGTGCTGCTCATCGGCGTGGCCGTGGCGCTCGATCCCTTCGACAGCGGCGTCCGTTCCTGGATGGTGGCCGGGCTCGTGCTGTCGCTGGCGGGCGACGTGTTCCTGCTGGGCGAGGGGAAGAAGTGGTTCATCGGCGGGTTGGTGTCGTTCCTGCTCGGCCACGTCGCCTACGTGATCGCCATGCAGTCGCAGTACGACTCCCTCCCCTCGTTGCTCCTGGGTCTGGCCGTGGTTGCCCTGTGCATCGCCACCGCTGGTCGGATCATCGTCACCCAGGTGCGCGAGAAGGGCCTGTCGGAGATGGTGGGGCCGATCGTGGGGTACCTGGTGGTGATCTCGGCGATGGTGGTGGCCGCCTTCGGCACCGCCGCTCCGTGGGCCATCGCCGGCGCGCTGCTCTTCTACACATCGGACGCGACGCTCGCATGGAACCGGTTCGTGGAGCCCCGACGGATCCTCCACCTGATCGTGATGGTCACCTACCACCTGGCCCAGGCCGGCCTGGTTGCCTGGCTGGTCACCGGCTGAACCCGGACCGGCCCGCACCCTGGAGCCGCCGGGCGATCACCAGGTGTGGAGGAAGCAGCGAGTCCGCACGGTGCCGGGTGAGATCCAACGCCAGGCGCCCCACACCGCCCGGCGGGTGTGGTCGGTCCACCTGATGCAGTCGGGCTCGGCGACCCGACGGACGACCTGGCTGATGCCCCCCTCGCTCACCGTGTAGCCGGCCCAGACGCCGGGGTAGTCCTTGGTCGAGCCGACCTGGGTGACCACCACGCCACGGTGGGTCCAGCGGCGGTGGCGGTGGGTGTGGCCCCCCGACACCAACGTCGGCGTACCCGTGGACGCCAGGCGGTCGAGGTGGGCGACGGTGGGGCCGCGGTGGACGCCCACGGGCCACCCTTCGTGCACCGGGTGCTGGTGGAGTTGGTGGTGCATCAGGACGAGTGCGACCGAGCCGGCTTCGGTCTCGGCCACCGCTTGCACCACGTCGTCCTCCGATGCCACCAGGGAGCCGCGGTTGTGGGGCCCGCTGGTCGAGTCGACCAGGACGAGTCGAACGCCGGGGCGGTCCAGCACGAGCAGGGGGCTGGCGATCTGGAGGCCGAACAGCTGTGCCGCGTCCTCGGGGCTGAGCCCGGCCGACCCGCGCTTCCAGGTCCGGTCGTGGTTCCCGGGCAACGACATCACCGGCACCGGTGATGCTTCGACCAGCTCTGCGTAGGAGCGCCACTGGTCCAGGTGGCCGTTGTTCGTCAGGTCGCCCTTGGCCACGATCTCCGAGGCGCCCCAGGTGGCCGCGGCCCGGATCGCCGCGGTGGAGCATCGGATGGGGTGGGCCACGTCTGGTTCCGGATCCTCGATGATCGTCTTGCGACGCCCGAACGCCCGTGCTCCGAGGTGGAGGTCGCTGATGGTGGCCACGCGGGTGAGGATCTCGCCCGGCGGCTGAGGGAGCGTGGCGGTGGTGAGCCGCCGTTCACCGCCCAGCGCACTGCCCTCGACCCGGATCTCGATCGGAGAGCCGGGCGGCAGGCCGTCGATCAGGGTTGCGCCCGCGCTGGGCTCTGAGTGGGTGCCCTCCTCGAGGTGGAGCGACAGAGGTGGACCGCTGGAGGTGGCCAGGTTCAGCTCGCCCGGGGCGAGGTGGCGCCACACGATCTGCACCGAGCAGTGGTCGGCGGCGAACACCGCCAGGTGCGGACTTGGTCGGGGCTTCAACTGAGGTGGGCGGCCAGTTCCCCCGGCACACGGCGGGCTGCGGCGACGGTGACCCACATCCGCTCGACGTGCTGACGGAGCGCCAGTTCGCCCTGGGGCAGTGGATGGGCGTCGAGGAAAGAGGTCACGCGGCGGGCCAGAGAGGGATCGTTGATCGGGCGGATGCCGTCGATGAGGCGGGGGACGGTGGAGGACGGGAAGCGGGTGGTGATCTCGCTCCAGTTCGACTCCACGAAGTCCCAGACCGGTTCGTGGGCGTGACGGTTGCCGAGCGCCCGGCGGAGGATGAACAGGCCGTCCTGGGTGCGGATCTCGTCGGTGAGCACCAGGGCCGCCAGCCTGAGGACCAGCTCCGGAGAGCTCGAGTCGGCCATGGCGCCCTGGTAGCGGAGACGGTCCTGGGGAGTGTGGGCGTCGGTCGCCCGGCGGCGTAGCTCGGACCACGTGGCTTCGTCGGCGCCCGCCGCCACCACGCGGATGACCGCGTCGGCCATGTCGGGGTCGACGCCCGGAGAACCGGGGGTCATCGCCGCGAACCGCTCGGTAGCGAGGTCGATCTGTGACCGGTCCCGGCCGAGCCGGGCCGCTGCCTCGAACAGGGCCGCGCGGCGAGCAGTGGTGCGCTCGGGCTCACCCGGCTGCGGAGCGGTTCCGGTCGAGAGCAGTGCCGGACCAACTACCCCACGCACCCAGGTGGCAAGGGATCCGGACAGCTCACCGTCGACCATCCGATCGATGGCGCCGAGCACCCCGATGATGCGCTGCCATACCGAAAGGTCGACGTCGGTGGCGAGCGAGCGGATGACGGTGAGGGTTCGCTCCACCGAGCCACGGCCGCCGAGCACCAGGGCCCACTCGTCCTCGACCAGCCCGTAGCGCTCGGCCGGCGAGAGGTGCTCGAGGGCGACGGCGGCCAGTCCGGCGACGCTCTGGTCCGACAACTCGGTTCGGTAGAAGCCGTTGCCCTCCTGGTTCCCGACGATCCAGAGAGGTTCGGAGGTGACGGCTACCGACACCGGTTCTCCCTCCAGGAGGACCTTGTGCACCTCGGTGCCGGTGTCGGTGCCGACCCGGAGGACCACCGGAACCGACTGGGGAGCGGGGTTCGCATCCACCTCGCGGCCGCTCTCCTCGTCGGTCGCGAACGAGAACAGCGACTGGCTGACGGTGAGACCGTGGCCGCCGGCTGACGCATCCACCTTCACCACCGGGTGACCGGGCTGGAAGATCCACGAGTCCATGATCTGGCGCACCGGCTCGCCGGTGGCCTGCTCGATGGCGTCCCACAGGTCCGTGGTCTCGGTGTTCTGGTAGGCGTGGGTCTCCAGGTAGAGCCGGATGCCGGCCTGGAAGCGGTCCTCGCCGAGGTACTGCTGGAGCATCCGGACGACCGATGCCCCCTTCTCGTAGGTGAGGATGTCGAACATGGCCTCCGCGTCGTCGGCGGTGACCACCTCGTACTCGATCGGACGGGTCGAGCTGAGCGAGTCGGTGTCGAAGGCCATGCTGCGGGACGTGCCGAAGTCGAGCCATCGCTGCCACGCGGGGCGGTAGGCGTCGACCGTGAGCATCTCCATGAAGGTGGCGAACGCCTCGTTCAGCCAGATCCCGTTCCACCAGCCCATGGTGACGAGGTCGCCGAACCACATGTGGGCCAGTTCGTGGGCGATCACGTCGGCCACCCGCTGTTGCTCGGACTGGGTGGACCGCTCAGGGTCGAGGAGCAGCGCAGTCTCCCGGAAGGTGATGCAACCGAGGTTCTCCATGGCCCCGAAGGCGAAGTCGGGGATGGCGATGAGGTCGACCTTGTCACCCGGGTAGGGGATCCCGTACCAGTCGGCGAGGAAGCGCAGCGAGAACGCTCCGGCGTCGAGGGCGAAGTCGGTGAGGTCCATCTTGCCGGGGGGCACGATCACCCGGAGTGGAACGCCGTCGACGTCGACCGGATCGGTGGCCTCCAGGGGGCCGACCACGAAGGCCACCAGGTAGGTCGACATCTTCATGGTGGTGGCGAACCGGACCTCGACCCGTCCGTCTGCCAGCTCGGTGCGTCCGGCCTCGCCCGAGTTCGACACGGCCAGCAGATCCGGTGCGACCGTGAGGCTGATGGCGTAGGTGGCCTTGAAGGCGGGCTCGTCCCAGCAGGGGAACGCGCGCCGGGCGTGGGTCGACTCGAACTGGGTGCAGGCGATGGTGCGCGTGGCACCGGCCGGGTCGGTGAAGGTCGACCGGTAGAAGCCGACGAGCTTGTCGTTGAGGACGCCGGTGAAGGCCGTGTGCACGGTGGCGGGTCCGGCGGCCAGGGGGCGAGCGAACGTGAGGGTGATCCACTCTGCTGCGGTGTCGACCTCGATCTCAGCCTCGAGGCGGTTGCCGTCCTGTTCGACCCACGCCTCCCCCAGGTCGATGTCGAGCGAGTGCATGGTGATGGTTTGGACCGGCCCGAGGACGTCGACGTGAGCCGTGGCTCGTCCGGTGAAGGTGGCGGCTTCCAGGTCGGGAGCGAAGTCGAGGTCGTAGTGGGTGGGAACGACGTCGGTGGGGAGCCGGTGAGGATGACGGTCGGGTTCGGTGCCGGTCACGGTCGCTCCTGCGGGGGTCGGTGGGGTGCCGAGGTTACCGGTGCTGCCGATACCATCGGCTCCGGCCCAGCGGCGGCTGCCGCTCCGGCGGTCCCCACTCCAGCGAGATCGTTTGAGGTTGCGGTCCTACGTGCCGATTGTCTCTTGATGTCCCAGTTCCCCCCGACTCGCCCTTCCGGACGCGCCCGCCGACGAGCGGTGCCGGCGCTGGCTCTGGTCGTCGGCCTGCTGGTGGGCACGATGGCCCCGGCGGTGCCTCCTTCGGCCGCCCAGTCACGTGGAGAGCTGAGCGATGCGGAGAAGCGGGCCATCCTCGACGACACCCTCGAGCGGGCCCCCGGCTCGCCCGCATCTCCCGACGACGACTTCGAGCGGCTCCGGTTGGCCAGGGTCGATCGAGATTCAGCCGCGCTGGCCCGGATGGACGCCACGGTCGCGGCCGAGGCCGCCAACGTCCAGGCGTTCAACGCCGGCCTCGCCCTGACGACCGCCACGAGGACCCATACGGCGGCGATGATCCGCAGCGACCACGCCACCCGGGAGCTGGCGGTGGAACGGTCCCGGCTGTCGGAGTTGACCGTGCGGGCCTATGTGACCGGCGGCAAGAGCGGGATGGAGGAATACCAGGCCTACGTGAGCGGTGACACCACCGACCAGGAGGGAGGCCGGGCACTCATGTTCGTGCACGTCCTCGACCGGCAGCAGCGGGTCACCGATCAGGCCGAGCGGAGCCGCCAGCAGGCCGGCAAGGACCTGGGCGAAGCCGAGTCGGTGTTGGAGTTGACGGAGGCGTTCTCGGAGGATCGCAACCACAACGCGATGGTGGTGGGAGGGGAGCGGATCGCGGCCGAGGAGGCCCACGAGGCTTCGATCGCCGCGGTCGGAGCGGCGGAGGCTCGGCTCAGGAGGCGGCGAGGCTTCGCCCTCGTACCCGAGTCGGTCCCCTTGATCGGGATCCCGCGCCTCAACGCGGAGGACCTCGCCGGCTGGTTCCGCCAGTCGCCCTTCCGGCCGCGCATCTCCACCCCGGTCGAGGACTTCGCTCGCTGGTTCATCGAGGAAGGGCAGGCCGAGGGCATCCGGGGTGACATCGCGTTCGCCCAGGCGATCCTCGAGACCGGCGGGTTCGCCAACGACGACAGCGTGTACGCCAACAACTACTCGGGCATCGGCCACTGCGACACCTGCGCCTCGGGCTGGCGGTTCCCGTCGCCGCAGATGGGGGTCCGGGCCCAGATCCAACTGCTGAAGTCCTACGCGTTGGTGTCGCCCCGCTACGTGTACCCGAAGGTCGATTCCCGCCTGCGCGGCCCCGCCGGCTGCTGCCCCACGTGGGGGCACCTCACCACCGTCTGGGCGACCGATCCCACCTACGGGCCCAAGGTCATGCTGCTGTACAGCGACATCGTGGCCTACGCGCTCTCCCGGCGCGCTGCCGGCCAGGGGTTCGACGACCCGCGGCCACCCCTGCCCTTGCCGGCGGCCTGAGCCGCACCGGTACCCTCGACCTCGTGATCTGGGTCTTTGCTGTGATCGGGCTGGTGGCGGTGGTGGTCATCGGTCTGGTGGTGGTCGGTGGCGAGACCGCTCGGCTGGCCACCGTGGCCCGCCCGGCCGTCTTCGACCTGGCCGAAGCCGTCGACTTCATCGCCGACCGGCTGCCTGCCGACAGCCAGGCTCGTCTGTCGCACGACGACGTGCGCTGGGTGTTGCTGGCCGACGCCGACCTGCTCGAGGAGTCGACGGCCGGACCCGCCGAGCGACGGTACCCGTGGAGCCGCAAGCCGATGCCGGAGGTCCTGCCCGACGGGGTGGTCGACGAGCACCAGGCGGTAGCGCTCATCATCGCCAAGGCCGACGCCGACGGTCGGGACATCACCGACGAGGACATCGTCGCCGTGCTCGACACCAGGCTCGTGTACCTGGAGGCGATCGGCGCCGTCGGGCCCGAGGTGGACCGGCCGTGACGTCGCTGTGGGTCGTGCGGTGCGTTGTCACCGTCGTGCCGAGTTCGCATAGGTTCTGGGCATGACGCGACCCACCCGGTTCGAGCACAACCAGTTCGTCGGCGACAAGCGCACCCAGATCGTCCACGACATCGATCGCTGTTCCTCCGAGGTCGTGGACGAGCTGATGGAAGCTCGCACCTACATCTGCTTCGGTCCCGACACCCTGGTCGAGGCCCGGAACCGCTGCTACCGGCCGCACTCCTGCTGCGAACCGACCGCCGCGGAGTGAACCCGCGGGGCGTCCACCGGCCGAGCTGAACCGTGGAGACCGAGTTCACCTCAGGCCGTGAGACGCTGGCTGCGTACCACATCGATCCTCCGGTCACAGATCGACGTCCGCCGACGTTGGTCATCTGCCACGGATACCCATCCGGGGTGCTCGGGTCTGCGGCCACCACCGGACGCTCCTACCCGGCGCTAGCCGACCGGGTGGCCAACGAGGGCTGGCGGGCGATCACGTTCACGTTCCGCGGATGCGGCGCGTCGAGCGGTGACTTCGGTCTGGGAGGATGGCTCGACGACGTCCTGGCGGTGGCCGACCAGGCCCGGTCCCTGGCTCCCACGAGGGGCGTCTGGCTGGCCGGCTTCGGGACGGGGGGAGCGCTGTGCGTGGCGGCAGCCGCCCGCCGGCCCGAGATCCGTGGGGTGGCCGCCTTGGGAGCGCCCGCCGACTTCAGCGACTGGGCCAACCACCCCCGGCGGCTCCTGCGCCACGCCCGAGACGTGGGTGCGATCCGCGATCCGCAGTTCCCGGCCAACCTCGACAGCTGGACCCGCCAACTGCGCGACGTCCGACCGGTCGACGACGCCGCCAAGCTCGCTCCGCGCTCGTTCCTGGTGGTCCACGGTTCCGATGATGAGTCGGTACCGTCCTTCGATGCTCGGGTCCTGAGCGACGCCCACGGCTCCGGTGAGCTGCGGATCGTCCCCGGTGCCGGCCACGACCTCCGCCACGACCCACGCTCGGTGGCGATCCTGATCGGTTGGCTCGACCGGGAACGGCACGGTCCGGCGTGACCCCGCCACGTGAGGTGGTGGTCCTGATGGCGTGGTCCGAACGACCCGAATCTCCCGGTCCGGGCGGAGATTTGGCTAATGCCGGTGCGTCGGTCAGCCGTTACAACCTGGTGACCGTGCAGTAACGTGGCCAGGTCCATCAGCCGGAGGGATCCAGGGTTGGAAACCGATCAGTGCGAGCGAACGGATTCGATCGCCGTCGACGGCAACCCGACCCTCTCCGAAGAGCTTCGCAGCCTCGGCCTGGTCGGCCAGGCGTGGACCATCAGCGTCGTGCTGTTCTGCATCGCCCGGGCAGTGGTCGTCTGGCCCGTCCTCCAGAGCCACGGAGTAAACCCTTGGTGGTTCCTGGCCCTCGACGTGGGAACGGCACCGTTCTACGGCTTGGGGCAGGCCATGGGCGTCAAGCTGATGCGAGACGTGCGCCGCCCGATGCGCGACGCCGCGCCGTGGATCGCCATGCTGTTCGTCTCGTTCGTGGCGCCCTATGCCTACCTGCTCGCGTCGGCGGGGAAGCTTCCCGGCTACGTGGTGGCCGGGGTCGTCGCCTGGATGGTGGTCTTCGGCGCCCTCGCCGCGGTTCGCATGGCCCGCGAGGTCCGCTGCGCCGAGGGAGTGGGCGGGGACGTAGCCGACGAGATCCAGGTGGCCACCGCGGCCTGAGCGGCTTCCGAAGGCCGTGGCCGCCCGTACGACGGGCCCGGCGGAGTGCTCGTTCCCTAGGCAGAGGTCGGTGCGGTTCAGATCACCCCGACGCGCACGGCTCAGTCGTCCTCGACCTCCACGACCTCGACCGTGAGGATGTGGATTACGCCATCACCGGCGACCGCGACCCGATCGCCGACCGCGACGGGTGGTACCTCGAACTGCCCGGCGACGTGGTCCGGTGCGGGTAGGTCGGAGCTCCGCTTCCACTCTCCGTCGTGGAACGCGTAGGTGTGCCACTCGCCCTCATCAGGATCGGCGACCATGACCAGGCCGGGCAACGCCACCACCGATTCCGATTGCTCATCCAGGGGGAAGGTCGCCTCCGGCTGGTAGGTGGTCCCGTCGAAGCGGCGGATGTGGAGTCGGTCGTCGGATGAGCAGCAGCTCTCGTAGGCGAGCAGGTCACCAGAGATGTCGACCTTGCGGAACAGGTCGGTTGTGAGGGGATCGGTTCCGTACGGATCGCCGAGCGGCACCACTTCGTCGAGGATGAAGTGGGGCAAGGTCACGTTCGCGTCGATGACTCGCAGCGCGTTGTCACGACCATATGAGTCGATGTCGTAGCCCCCGGGGTTGCCGAGCGCGAACCGTCCTTCGTCGACTCCAACCGACAGCCCGACCCCCGGGCTGGTCTGGAAGGCCTTCGAGAAGAACTGCCCGTAGCGGTGGTACAGGGTCCAGGTGCCGACGCTGCAGGTGCTGTCGCAATTGGCGCCGGATTGCACCACCAGGCCGCGTTCGCTGAGCCACACCCCCGCGGCGAAGCTGGTCCAGTCCTGGCCGGCGGTGATCTGCTGCGCGATCGCCCACGCACCACCATCGGCGGAGTAGAGCGTCACCCTCCCGAGCTCCACCGTCCCGGTGGCGGGGAAGTACGGATCGGCGACGGCGATGGTGTCTCCGCTCACCGCGACCGAACTCCCCCACGCGTCGGTGGCGGTCGGCGGGGCAGAGATCGTTGCGGTGTGCTCCCAGCCGGATCCGAACGCGTCGAACACGTAGACCACGGGCGAGCCCTCCGACACCGCCCGAGCCACCAAGCGCTGCTCATCCATGCTGAACGCTGAGCCGAACCCGGTGGCTGACGCGTCGGGTGCGGTGACGACGTGCACCTCGCTCGGCCGCGTGACCAGGCAGGCGGAGAGAGCGAGGACGCAGGCCAGAACCGGCACGATCCTCTTCGACATCGTCGGCGTCACGGTCTGGCCTTTCTCGGCTAGCGGCCCCCATGGGGCACGGTGCGCCGCTGATGACGCGATGTCAAACGTTCAGCCCCGGCCAGTTCTCCGATCGGGTGCTGCCGTCATCGACGGCGTGGGGATCAACCGTGCCAGGGCACCGGGGTCTCGGGGTCGAGGCCGTAGTGCTCGATCGCTTCCTTGACCACCTCGTGGCCGATCCGACCGTCGGCGGCAAGTTCCGACAGCACCGTCAGGACCACGTGCTCCATGTCGGTCTCGAAGTAGCGACGGAGCGCCTCGCGGGTGTCGGACCGGCCGAACCCGTCGGTGCCGAGAGACGTGTAGCGCCGACCGGCCGGCACCCAGCGGCTGATCTGGTCGGGAACCGCCCGCATGAAGTCGGTGACCGCCACGATCGGTCCCTGTGAGCCGTCGAGCAGCTGGGTGACCCGTGGCGTCCGCTGATCTGCTCCGGGGTGCAGGCGATTCCACCGCTCGACCCCGAACGCCTCCTCGCGGAGGCGCTTGTACGACGTTGCGCTCCACAGTTCGGCGGCCACGCCCCACCGCTCGGCCAGTTCGGTCTGGGCCCGTCGGGCGGCACCCTGGGCGCTGCCCGAGAACAAGACGGTGGCGTGGAGCGGCTGGTCGACGTGGGGGTTGCTCACCTCAGGTGCGTCGCTCCACCGGTAGAGGCCCTCGACGATCCCGGCCGCCGATCCCTCCGGCATGGCCGGCTGGGGGTCGTTCTCGTTGTAGATGGTGATGTAGTAGAAGACGTCGCGCGGTTGGTCGCCGTACATGTCGTGGATGCCGTGGCGGACGATCTCCGCGGTCTCGTAGGCGAACGCCGGATCGTAGGCCTCGCAGGTCGGGACGGTGGAGGCCAGCACCAGGCTGTGGCCGTCCTGGTGCTGGAGGCCCTCACCCATGAGGGTGGTGCGCCCGGCGGTGGCGCCGAGCAGGAACCCACGGGCCCGGGCGTCGGCGGCCGACCAGATGAGGTCGCCCACCCGCTGGAAGCCGAACATCGAGTAGAAGGTGAAGAACGGCACCATCGGCACGCCCCGCGTGGCGTAGGAGGTGGCGGCGGCGAGCCACGATGCCGTCCCGCCGGCCTCGGTGATGCCCTCCTCCAGGAGCTGACCGTCGATCGACTCCTTGTACGAGAGCAGCAGGGCGTGATCGACCGGCTCGTACTTCTGGCCCTGCGACGAGTAGATGCCGAACTCCTTGAACAGGGAGTCCATGCCGAAGGTGCGGGCCTCGTCGGGGATGATCGGCACCACCCGGCGACCGAAGTCGTCGTCTCGGGCCAGGGCCCTGAGCAGGCGGGTGAAGGCGGTGGTGGTCGACGCGGCCTGCTTGCCCGATCCGGCTCGGAACTCGTCGAAGGTGGAGTCGGCCGGCAGGGTGAGGGGGCGCGCGTCGCGGATCACGCGCTTGGGGATCGAGCCTCCGAGCGCCTTGCGACGCTGCATGAGGTAGTCGTGGGGCGGCGTCCCCGGCTCGGGCCGGTAGTAGGGGGGCTCGGCCCCGTCGGCCAGGGCCTCCTCGGGGATCTCCTCTTCGAGGTGGAGGCGGACGCGCAGCTCGCGCAGCTGCTCGTTGGTCATCTTCTTGATCTGGTGGGT
>JAAZBK010000313.1 GCA_012513855.1 Acidimicrobiales bacterium | reverse complement strand
CATGACCAAGCGCGCGCTCATCACCGGGATCACTGGCCAGGACGGCTCCTACCTGGCCGAACTTCTGCTCTCCAAGGGCTACGAGGTGATCGGGATGGTGCGGCGGTCGTCGACGGTGAACTTCGAGCGCATCGCCCACCTCCAGGACAAGATCACCTTCGTCCCCGGCGACCTCCTCGACGAGGTCTCGATGATCCACATCCTCCAGGAGCATCGTCCGGAGGAGGTGTACAACCTGGCCGCGCAGAGCTTCGTGCAGACCAGCTTCACCCAGCCGGTGCTCACCGGCGAGGTCACCGGCCTGGGCGTCACGCGCATCCTCGATGCCATCCGCCTCGTCGACCCCGAGATCCGCTTCTACCAGGCGTCGTCCAGCGAGATGTTCGGCAAGGTGCAGGAGGTCCCCCAGACCGAGCGGACCCCGCTGTACCCCCGCTCGCCCTACGGGGTGGCCAAGGTCTACGGCCACTGGATGACCATCAACTACCGCGAGAGCTACGACCTCCACGCCAGCTCCGGCATCCTCTTCAACCACGAATCGCCCCGGCGTGGGCTCGAGTTCGTGACCCGCAAGATCTCCAACACCGTGGCCAAGATCAAGCTCGGGACGGCCGACGAGCTCCGCCTCGGCAACCTCGATGCCCAGCGCGACTGGGGCTTCGCCGGCGACTACGTCGACGCCATGTGGCGGATGCTCCAGCAGGACTCCCCCGACGACTACGTGGTCGCCACGGGCGAGACCCACTCGGTCCGCGAGTTCTGCGAGCTGGCGTTCGGCCGGGTCGACCTCGACTGGGAGAAGTACGTCAAGGTCGACGAGCGCTTCTTCCGCCCCGCCGAGGTGGATCTCCTGGTGGGCAGCCCCGCCAAGGCCACCAAGCAGCTCGACTGGGAGCCCACCACCTCGTTCCCCGAGCTGGTCAACATGATGGTCGACGCCGACGTAGCGCTCCTCTCGGGCGACCTCGACCACCTGGCGCGCTGACGGCCGGACCTGCGCTACCCGCCACATCCGGCTCGGGGCCGGCTCGGTTCGGGCTCGACGGCTCAGCCCGTGTAGGAGGCAGCTCCGGGACGAGCGGCCGCGGGATCTGCACCCGGAGCCGGCATGGCGGGAGCTCCAGGGGCTGAGGTCGACGGGGCCGAGGTCGGCACGGAGCCGTCGGCCGCGGTGACCGTGAACACGGGCAGGTAGTAGTAGGGACGCCACGGCTCCTCGCCGCCGACGATGCCGGCGCCCATGCGCCAGCAGGTGGCGTCGGCCACGAGTCGCTGGCCGGGCACCAGGTCGGCGGGGACGGTCACCGGGGCGCCCCAGGGCTCGCCGGGTTCGGTCGGCACCGATCCGCTGGCGACCACCTCGACCTCGTAGTCGCCGCGGGTGGTGTACATCGCGCCGGAGCCATCGGCCAGGGGGTTGCCCACCGCGCCCTCCGGCAGCAGGCCTAGCTCCCACCGGATCTCGAAGCTGTCGCCCTCTTCCCACGTCTGGAAGCCATCGGGGTCCGGGCACAGATCGGCGCCGAGGTCGAAGACGTCGGCTGAGCTGAGGACCAGATCGGCGCCGGCCGGACCCTGGTGCGCCGAAAGGGCCAGGTCGGCGGCCGCCGCGGCATCGACCACCTGGGGTGTGCCGACGACCACGGCGGCACACGACACCAACGCCGCGAGGGCGAGGCGCCAGCTTCCCGGTCGGCGCCGAGCCGAGCGTGCCCCTGCCCGTGGTGCGGTGACCGCTCGAGCGACGGTGGGATGTGGGTCGAGGTGCATGTCTTCGCCTTCCGTCGGCACGGGGGCGGAACCGCCGCGCCTCTGCTCTTCCGCCCACCCCCGGGACGAGGGTAGTGCGCCGGACCCGCGGCTTCAGCTGGCGCCCGACGCCGGCGCGAGGTCGACCCCCGGGCGGCTGCGTCGCGTGCAGGATCGGTGACGGCGCAGGATCGACACGGCGATAGGGTCCGCGACCGTGTCAGAGGACCAGACCCGAGGCCCCGGGGCGAACGCGCCCGCTCACCCCGCCCCGTCCGTCACCGTGATCGCCGGCGGCGTGGGCGCGGCCCGCATGATCGCAGCGCTCTTGCAGGTGGTTCCTGCAGATCGGGTGACCGCCATCGCCAACGTGGGCGACGACCTGGAGCTCCACGGACTGCACATCAGCCCCGATCTGGACACCATCACCTACACCCTCGCGGGAGAGATCAACCCCGAGACCGGTTGGGGCCTGCGGGGAGAATCGTGGCAGGCGATGGAGTCGGTGCGCCGCTACGGCGGCATCGACTGGTTCGGCCTGGGTGACCGAGACATCGGGACCCACCTCTACCGCACCCAGCGCATGGCCGAAGGCGCGCAGCTCACCAACGTCACCGCCGAGATCGCCACCGCGTGGACGGTGGGCATCAGGCTGCTACCGGTGACCGACGACCGCCTGCGAACCATGGTGACCCTGGCCGAGGGCGACGATGCCGGGCGCGAGATCTCCTTCCAGGAGTACTTCGTCCAACGCCGCCACGACGTCGCGGTGCGCTCGGTCCGGTTCGAGGGGGCCGACAAGGCCTATCCCGGCCCCGAGGTGCTGGCGGCGGTCGAGAACGCCGATCGGATCGTGATCGCGCCTTCCAACCCGGCGGTGAGCATCGACCCCGTGCTCGCGGTGCGAGGCGTCCGGCAGCATCTCGAAGCTGCTCGCCACCGCAGCGTCGCCGTGTCGCCGATCGTGGCCGGCGCGGCCCTCAAGGGCCCGGCGGCACGCCTGATGGAAGAGCTCGGCCACGAGCCCTCGGTGGTGGGCGTGGCGCGCTGGTACGCGCCGATCGCGGCCACGCTGGTGATCGACGAGGCCGACGCCGACCTCGCCGAGTCCGTGGCAGCCGAGGGCATCCAGCCGGTGGTCACCCGAACCATCATGAGCCAGCCCGGTGTGGCGGCCTCGCTGGCACGGGTGGTGCTGGAACCGAACGGACCGCAGCCGTGAGCCGGGAGCTGACGATACGGGCGATCGAGGGCATCCCCGAGATCAGGCCCGGTGCCGACCTGGCCGGGGTCATCGCCACCGCCGCGGCCGACGACCACCTGCCCCTCGCCGACGGAGACGTGGTGGTGGTCACCCAGAAGATCGTCTCCAAGGCTGAGAACCGCCTGGTGGCGGTAGACCCCGACGATCCGCTCAGCCACAAGGCGTTGGTGGACGACGAGTCGGTGCGCGTGCTGCGACGCCGCGGGCAGCTGGTGATCTCCGAGACGAGCCACGGCTTCGTCTGCGCCAACGCCGGGGTCGACCTCTCCAACGTCGAGGTGGGGTACGCGGCCCTGCTGCCCGAGGACAGCGATCGCTCAGCCCGGCGGATCCGTGACGGCATCCGTGCTCGGGCCGGAGTCGAGGTGGCGGTGATCGTGAGCGACACGTTCGGCCGTCCGTGGCGGCGCGGGCTCACCGACGTCGCCATCGGCTGCGCCGGAATCGGGGCGATCCTCGATCACCGTGGCCAGCACGACACCCAGGGCCGGGAGCTGCTGGTGACGGAGGTTGCCGTCGTCGACGAACTGGCGTCTGCGGCCGACCTGGTCCTCGGCAAGGCCACCGGGTGCCCGGTGGCGGTCATCCGCGGCGTGGACCCGAGCTGGCTGAGGCGGGGCGAGGTTCGCTCGGAACTGGTGCGACCGGCATCGGAGGACCTGTTCCGCTGAAGCACCCACCCCCTGACGGGAGGGCCGAGCGAGGGCTGCCTCGCCAGAGCCGGGCTACTTGTTGCGGAAGTACTCGAGGACCGCTGCGGTCCCGGAGGCGAGGTCGGTCCAGGGCTTCCAACCGAGGTGGATCTCCGCCCGGCTCGCGTCGAGGGCCGAGCGCTCCAGCTCTCCCATGCGGGCCGGGGCGAGCGTGGCCGATCGGTCCACCCCCGCCACCCGAGCCATGGTGCCGTACAGGTCGTTGACCGACGTCTCGACACCGGTACCGACGTTGAGCAGCAGTCCGCCGCCCTTCTCGGCCGCTCGGGCGAAGGCATCGACCACGTCGTCGACGAACACGTAGTCGCGGGTCTGCTCGCCGTCGCCGTAGATGGTGCACTCCTCACCAGACAGCAAGCGTCCGGCGAAGATGGCCACCACGCCCGCCTCGCCGTGAGGATCCTGCCGGGGGCCGTACACGTTGGCCAGGGCCAGTGCCGTGTACTCGAGCGAGTGGAGCTCCCGGTAGGCGAAGAGGTAGTCGCCCACCACCTTCTTGGCGACGCCGTAGGGAGAGATCGGGCTCTGCGCCTGGGATTCCTTGATCGGGATGTCGTCGCCGTCGGGAGCGCCGTAGATGGTCCCTCCGCTCGACGCGAAGACCACCTTCCGGCTCCCGGCACGGCGGGCGCCCTCCAGCACGTTCAGGCTGCCGATCACGTTGATCATGGCGTCGAGGGCCGGATCCTGGACCGAGACCCGAACGTCGACCTGGGCTCCGAGGTGGAAGATCACCTCCGGTGCCCGGCGTTCGATCAGTTCGATCACCGATGCATCGCGGATGTCGACGCGGTGGAACTGGAACTTGTGGTCGGGGTTGGAGCGGGCATCGGCCAGGTTGTTCAGCGAACCGGTGGACAGGTCGTCGATCACATCGACCTCGTGACCCTCGGCCAGCAGCCGATCGACCAGTGTCGAGCCGATGAAGCCCGCTCCGCCTGTGACCAGTGCCCGCATCAAGATCCTCCGAGTCGTTCCGCGGTGAGGTGCTCGTCGACGCTCACCGATCCCCCTGATACTCGCAGGCCGGCACCGACCGAGGCGCGATCGCCCAGGACGGCGAAGTCGTCGACCCGAGCACCCTTGCCCACCTCTGAGCCGGGACCGAGGATCGCCCGCTCGACCACCGCCCCCTCGCCCACCCTGGCGCCGGGCAGGAGGATCGAGCGTCTCACCGACGCTCCCGGACCGACGATGACCTCGCGGCCGACGACCGACAGGTCGACGGTCGAGGTCGGGTCGACCTCCGCCGAGTCGTGCACCCCGTCGACGGGGGCGCCCCGACGGCCACGGAGCATGTCGACCTGGGACTGGAGGTACTTGACCGGGGTGCCGGTGTCTATCCAGTAGGTGTCGCCGTCCATCGCGTAGAGGGATGAGTCGTCGACCATGGCGGGAAAGGTCTCGCGCTCGATCGACACCTTGCGATCGGAGGCGATCCGCCCGATCACCGACGGCTCCAGCACGTAGGTGCCGGCGTTGATGAGGTCGGTGGGGGCCTCGTCCCGTGGAGGCTTCTCCACGAACGCCTCCACCCGACCGTCGGCGTCGGTGGGCACGACCCCGAAGGCGGAGGGGTCGTCGACCCGGTGGAGGGCGATGGACCCTTCCGCTCCGTGGGCCTCGTGGAAGTCGATGAGGGCGTTGAGGTCGAGGTCGGTGAGGACGTCGCCGTTCACGACCACGAAGCGCTCGTCGATCCCGGCGTCGAGGGCGGCGAAGCGGATGGCGCCAGCTGTGTCCAGCGGCTCGTCCTCGATCGCGTAGTGGAGTTGGACCCCGGCGCAGACGCCGTCGGGGTAGGCGTCGACGAAGGCGTCGGGCCGATAGCCCATCGACAGCACGGCGTGGGTGATCCCGTGCTGGGCGAGGTGCTCCAGCACGTGTTCGATCATCGGCCGATGGATGATCGGCAGCATCTGCTTGGGCGTGGTGTAGGTGAGTGGCCGGAGGCGGGTACCGAAGCCGCCGACCAGGACGACTGCCCTCACTCCGTCGACCCGGCGGCCGTCGTCTCGGTGGCGGGCTCGTCGGCAGCCGGCTCTTCGGTGGTGCCCTCGGAACCGGCTTCGGGATCCTCAGGAGCGCCGGCCGTGGTCTCGGTGGACCCGGCGGTGGTCTCGGTGGACCCGGCGGTCGGGTCGATCAGCTCCGAGCCGACACCCGAGGTGGCCCCGGTTTCGCTGGCGGGCAGGTCGCTCGGCGCGACGAGGGAGGTGATGCTGGCGGGCATGGCCGGGACCTCGCCCTTCGGGAGGATGGCCAGCGAGTAGGCGGAGCGATCCTCGCGGAACCTCACCGACCTGAAGTCGCTGGTGTAGACCTCGGTGGGCTCGGTGTCCTCGGTGGCTTCGAGCGGGGTCGACCAGTAGGCCAGGGTGACCTCGGCGGGCTCACCGGCACAGGTGGTCTCCGCCTCGGAGTAGACGTCGCCCTCGGGGGTCTTGAACCCGGTGTCGGTGACCTCGAGGCCGACCTGGTCGAAGAAGTGCCCCATCACCGCCCGCTCACCCGAGGACTTGAGCGAGAACGGGTGGATGTGGATCAGCGGATCGCCTTGGTGAGCGTGGATGCCCAAGAGATCGGCTCCGATGTCTGAGTACGGGCCGATCTCGGTGCCGCACACGTTGATGGCGAACGCCGAGTGCCAGTGGTCGTAGGCGCCGCCCTCGGTGAGCTGGGCCAGCGGCGGGGTGTCGTTGTCGCCGACGCCGAGGTTCTCGTCTCGGGCGAACGCCACCACCAACACGCCCAGCACCACGATGGCAGCGATGCCCGCGGGGAACAGCCAGTTCTTCGACTTCTTCGAGGAGGAGCTGCTCCGAGCAGCGATCTGGGCAGCCTTCTTGGCTGAGGATGACGTTGCCATGGCGGCCAACGCTACCGGCCGGAGGCCCCACTTCCCGAGTCAGGCCTGGTGAAACGAGGCACCTCGGGCCACCGGTGCCGGTTCGCGTCAGGCCAGGCCGCGGCGACGGCTCCGACCACCGCGCGATGAGACCGCCAGTTCGGCGAACAGAGCCTCGTAGGCCTCGGCGACAGCAGCCGGCGACGCCCACCGCTCCACGAACCACCGGCCGGCCTCGCCCATCCGGCGGGCCGCGTCGGGCTCCTGGACCAGCCGGCTGACGGCCTTGGTGAACGCCTCGGGGTCGTCGGGTGGTACGGCCAGACCCGCGCCGGCCGACTCGACCGTCCGCGCCACCTCGGTGCCCGGATCGACCGATGCGACCACCGGACGGCCGGCAGCGAGGATCGTGTACAGCTTGGAGGGGACGCTGGAGCGCGCCAGTCCCGCCTTCAGCGGCACCACGTGGAGATCGGCGGCGGCGGCCACCTCGGGCAGCCGCTCCTTGGGTGCCATGTCGACGAAGCGGACGTTCGACATCCCCGCCGCCGCCTTCTCCAACGACGGCCGGGCCGAGCCACCGCCGTTTATCACGAACACCACGTCGGGGTCGTGAGCGAGGTGAGAAGCCGCCGCCAGCACCAGGTCGAGCGACTGGCTGAACCCGACGTTGCCCGCGTACATCACCACCCGCTTGCCGACGAGCCCGTGCTCGCGGCGGTACTCGTTCTCCCGCTCCATGGGGCGGATCCAGGTGGTGTCGATGAAGTTGGGTATCACCCTCACCTTCGACGGATCTCCCGCCGCACCACGCCGGCCGGCGACCTTGGCGGCGACGTTGTCGCGCAGGTCGTCGGACAGGACCGTGACGGCGTCGGCCCGAAGGTAGGTCTCGCGCTCCAGCCACTCGGCCACCGCGATGACGCGCCGGTCGGTGATGGCCCCGAGCTCCACGGCCACGTCGGGGAAGACGTCCTGGATGTTGAACACGAACGGCACCCGGTGGGCGCGGGCCGCGGCCCAACCCGCAGCGCCGAGGGTGAGCGGAGGCGACATGGCGAGTACGGCGTCGGGCCGGCTCCTGGTGAGGAGCGCACCCAGTCCGCTGAGGCCGGTGAAGCCCGCGAAGCCGAGCGCCCGGGCCGGGATGTTCGCCTTGTCGGTGGGGAACGGGTGGACCCGGGTGATCCGCCCCCATTCGGTGTCCTCGTGACGGACCACCTCGCCCTCCCAGCCGGGCTCGATGGCGTGGTGGACGTACCAGGGAAGGGAGGTGACCACGTGCAAGCGGTGACCACGGCTCACGAGTTGAGCGGCGATCTGGGTCATGACCTCGCCGGTGGGGGCCAGATCGGGCGCGAAGTGGGGGCACAGGACGAGGACGTTCACCGCTCTCCATCCTCGCCGATCGTGGCGGCCAGGCGGTACCCCGCGGCCAGCGCCTCCGCCGTCCGCTCCCAGGTGAACTCCGAAGACCGCCGTCGCCCGGCGGCAGACAGGCGCTCCTGCTCGACTGGGTCGTCGACGACCCGGGCCAGGGCCGCCGCCCACGCCGCCACATCGCCCGGCTCGACCCGGACCGCCGCGTCGCCCACCACCCACGGAAGAGCCGTGGCATCGGCCACCACCAGCGGACGTCCGGCCGCCATCGCCTCGAGCGCCGGCGCGCCGAAACCCTCGAACCGGCTCGGATCCGCCACCACCGTGGCCGCCGCGTAGAGGGCCCGCAGATCGTCCCACGGGATGCGACCCGTTCGGCGGATCCGCGAGCCGAAGCCCGAAGCACGGATGGCACTGGCCAGCTCGGCTTCCACCGGGCCGGGCCCTCCGGCCAGCACCAGCGTGAGGTCGGGACGCTCGTCGGCGAGGATGGCGAAAGCATCGACGAGCGTGCGGTGGTCCTTGTGCACGTAGGGGATGGCCGGGTAGAGGATCGTCCGCTCGCCGAGGTTGTATCGGTGCCTCGCCTCGGCCATCCGCTGCGCATCGACGGTGGCCCAGGGCTCGATGCCGTGGGGGACCGTCACCACCCTCTCCGGGTCCACGCCCAGCACCTCCACCACCGACGCTGACGCCGGTTCGCTGGGCGTCATCACCACGCGCGCCCGCCGAGCCGAGCGCGGGAGCATGGCGCCCAGCCAGGTGCGCTTGAGGCGCGAGAAGTTGTCGGGCATCAGGAGGGGCTGGAGGTCGTGGATGGTCAGGACCGCCGGCAGGCGACTGGCGCCGGGCGCCGGCGGGACCACGCCGCCGGCGTGGTGGACCAGGTCGATCCCGTGGCGGGCGAGCTCGCGGGGAAGCCAGGCGCTCTCCATGAGCACGCGCTCGGGCTTGCGGTGCCCGTCGAGGTCGGCCGGCACCACCGGGAAGGCCTCTGCCACCTCGGGGTGGGCCTCCCGGAACTGGCTCAGGGCGAACACGGTCAGATCGAGGCCGGGGTCGGCCCGCTCGGCCAGCGCCAGCAGAGCCCGGACGGTGTACTCCTCGCTCCCCCCCACCACCCCCGGCACGAGCCACATGAGGTTCACGCCGACGCGGATCCGCCCTGATCCGTCGGTCACGGCGCCACCTCCGCGTAGGCCGCCGCCGTCAGCTCGGCCGTGCGCTCCCACGTGAACTCCTCGGCCCGGATCCGTCCGGCCCGGCGCATGGACTCGGCCCGGTCGTGGTCGTCGAGCACCGCTGCGAGCGCACCGGTGATCGACGCCGTGTCGAGGGGATCGACCAGCAGACCGACGTCGCCCGCCACCTCCTCGGTGGCCGTTCCCGCCGAGGTCACCACCGGCGCGCCGTGGGCCATCGCGTCGAGCACCGGCATGCCGAAGCCCTCGCGGAGGCTGGGGAAGCAGAAGACCGCGGCACCGGCGTAGAGGGGGCGCAGCTCTTCAGGTGGCAGGAAGCCGAGACGGTGCACTCCGATGCCGGTGCCATCGAGGCGAGCCAGCCGAGCATCGAGGTCCTCGTTCCATCCGTCGGGTCCCACGACCACCAGATCTACGTCACGGCCGGCCAGCCCCGCCACCGCGTCGACCACGCCGGCGAGGTTCTTCCGGGGCTCCACCGTGCCCACGAAGAGCACGTAGGGGCGTTCGAGACCGTGCCGGGCTCGAACGTCGTCGACCGCGCCGACCCCGACGACCTCGGCGTCGACCCCCCACGGCACCACTCGGATCCGGTCGCCGTCGAAGCCCGCCTCCCGGCACTCCGTCGCCGTGGCCTCCGAGGGCACCAGCACCAGCCGTGCGTGGCGCCGGGCCAGCTCGGTCCCCCTGCGGAAGAACCGGTTCCCGTGGCGGGTCACCAGCGACGGATCGGCCAGGAAGGCCAGGTCGTGGATGGTCAT
>JAAZBK010000312.1 GCA_012513855.1 Acidimicrobiales bacterium | reverse complement strand
CAGTGTGGCTGATCGTTCTCTCAAACCAGCTACCCGTCGCTGCCTTGGTGAGCCGTTACCTCACCAACTAGCTGATAGGCCGCGAGACCCTCCCGAAGCGGAATCCATTTCCTCATCCGACCATGCGGTCAGATGGGGGTATCCGGTATTAGCTCTCCTTTCGGAGGGTTATCCCGGTCTTCGGGGCAGGTTTCTCACGTGTTACTCACCCGTTCGCCACTAGGTCTTCCGCAGTGTTGCCACTGCATGGACCTCGTTCGACTTGCATGTGTTAGGCACGCCGCCAGCGTTCGTCCTGAGCCAGGATCAAACTCTCCATCGAGATCTTCAGAAGGCCCACCAGCAAGCTGATGGACCGTCTTCAAATCGGAGAGCCACCTCGAGGCCTGAACCTCTCGGTGACTGGCATCAGTCCAACCAACTAGCTTGTTGTTTGTCCGATGCGTAAATTGCATTGTTTTATAAACGGCCGCTGTTCATGCCCTAGGGCAAGCTCAGCGGACGCCCGCATGTGCTTTTTCGTCCTCTATTCCGTTCTCAAGGTGCGCTCGGCTCCCGAAGGAACCCGCTGTGGCAGTCGGTCCCGTGGGAGCGTTGCTGCCTCGTGCCCGTTCCGGCTGGCTGTTGCCTGCCGTGTGGGGCGAGTTGTCACCTTAGGGACTTGCTCGGAACCTGTCAACTCGGTGAGCTGCGGTTTTCCGAGGGGCCCTTGCGGCGACGGGTGTTCAACCTAGAGGCGATCCCTCCGGCTTTCCAAATCGGCCGGGTGTGCCTTAGGTCTCACCGACGCTGAGTCGACGAAACCTCAGGTCAGAAGGCTGTTTTCAGGCTTCCAGCCTCACCAGCCCGAAGGAGCGCTTGCCCTTTCGGACCAGCACGTACCGGTCGTGGAGCAGGCTATCGGCGGACACCACGTGTTCCTCCCCCACCCGCTCGCCGTTCACGTACACCCCGCCCTGGGCGATGGCCCGCCTGGCCTCGCCCTTGGACGCGGTCAGGAAGTTCGGGGAGCTGAGCAGATCTGCTGCCGGGACGCCGGCTGCGAGGTCGCCGCGCGCGACCTCGCACACGGGCACCTCTCGCGCCACCGCCTCGAGCGCCGCAACCGACACGCCGTCGATCGGCGATCCGAAGAGGATGGCCGATGCTTCCTCCGCCGCCAGCGCATCGTCGGCACCGTGCACCAGTCGGGTCGCCTCCCTGGCCAGGAGCCTTTGGGCCTCCCGCCGGCCCGGGCTCTCCTCGTGGGAGGCCACGGCGGCGTCGACCTCGTCCATGGGGAGGAGGGTGAACTGGGCCAGGAACTGGCGTACCTGGCGATCGTCGGTGTTCATCCAGTGCTGGAAGAACTGGTATGGGCTGGTCCGGTCGGCGTCCAGCCAGATGCGTGCGCCCGTGGTCTTGCCCAGCTTGGTGCCGTCGGGTGCGGTGAGGAGCGGCCAAGACAGGGCCCATGCGGGACGGCCGTGGACCCGTCGGATCAGGTCGACGCCACCGAGCATGTTGCCCCACTGGTCCGACCCACCTATCTGCACCTGGCAGGCCAGGCTCTCCTCGAGGCGGAGGAAGTCGTGGGCCTGGAGGAGCATGTAGGAGAACTCGGTGTAGGAGATCCCGTGCTCCGAGGCGAGACGGTTCTTCACCGACTCCCTGCCGAGCATCGTGTTCACCGTGACGTGCTTGCCGACGTCGCGCAGGAAGTCGAGGAGGCGCACCTCGCCCGTCCAGTCGCGGTTGTCGACCACCTGGACGTCGCGTCCGAGCACCCTCGATATCTGGGCCTTGATGGCGGCCACGTTGGCCGACAGCGTGGCGTCGTCGAGGAGGTTGCGCTCCTCGGACCGGCCGCTCGGATCGCCCACCATCCCCGTGGCTCCCCCGGCCAGGGCCACCGGCCGGTGCCCGGCCTCCTGGAACCGACGCAGGACCAGGAGACCCAGGAGGTTGCCGACGTGGAGGCTGTCGGCCGTGGGGTCGCACCCGTAGTAGAGGGTGACCGGTCCCTCGGCGAGTCGGGCGGCGAAGCCTTCTCGGTCGGTGCAGTCCTGCACCAGGCCACGGGCCTCGAGGTCGTCGAGCACGGTCGAGTCGGTCATACCGCCATCGTCACGCGACGAACCGCCGCCGGCCAAACGCGAAAGCCTCTACCTAGCCGCTCGTTCCGAGCGGGCGGGAGCAGGTGGACCGTCGGCGAAGTTGGATCGTGACCGACGGGTGGGCGAGGCTCTGGGTCGTGCCCACCACGCTGCCCGAGGCCGAGGTCGAGGAACCCCTGTCGATGTCCTGGAGCGTGGGACGCGTGCTCGCCGTGGTCACGATGGTGGCCATCGCGGTGTTCTGGGCCGTGGTGTTCCTGGGGATCCCGAAGAAGGAGAACCCCGACCGGCTCGACGATCGCGCATTCGTGGAGCGCACGATCACCCGCTGCGACGGACTGCTCGAGGATCTGGGCGAGCTGCCCAACGCGGCGTTCGTCGAGAGCGCCACCGACCGGGCCGACGTGCTCGACGACGCCACCGATCTGGTGGAGGCGATGGTGGACGCCATCGAGGCCGACGCCCCCACGACCGGCGACGACGCCATCTCGTTGGATGGCTGGATCGGCGATTGGCGGACCTACATCGAGAACCGTCGCGACTACGCCGATCGCCTGCGCGTCGACCCCGAGGCCCGGCTCCTCCTCGACCAGAGCCTCGGTGGCGACTCGGTCGACAAGCCCATCGAGGTGTTCGCCGACGTGAACGACATGCCCACCTGCGCCACTCCCGGCGACGTGGGCTGATACGCACCCAGCCGGCCACCCGCCGAAACCTCGCTCCCTGAGGCTGTCGAACGAAGCGGGCGATCAGCCGATGAGGCGACGGGCCCGCTCCAGTCCGACCCTCACCAGCCGGCGGGTGCTTGCGTCCACCGGCGGATCGAGGTCGTCGAGCTCGCCCTCGGTCACCCACCTGAGCGCCCTCGACTCCTCGTTCGCCACCTCGGTCGCGTCTGGCGGTGCCAGTACGAGGAACCGGGTGTCCATGTGGAGGTGCGGTGCCTCCCGAGGTGGCTCTACGCGGTGCACGTCGACGTCGATCGGCGTGGGCACCACCCGTAGGCCGGTGATGCCCGTCTCCTCGGATGCCTCCCGCAGCGCCACTGCGGCGAGGTTCGTGTCGCCGTCGCAGTGACCGCCGGGTTGGAACCAGCGGCCCAGCTTGCGGTGCAGCATCAGCAGCGTCCGCTCCCCCGCTGCGTCGACCACCAGGGCTGAGCCGGTCAGGTGCCCCTCCACCGTCATCCGATGGGCAGCCGACGGCTCACGGTCGATGAAGTCGACGATCGCTTCCAGGTGAAGCAGCGCCTCGGGGTCGGTGAGGGCCGCGCTGCGCAGCACCTCCCGCGCCACAGACAGGTCGTCGGACGACGTCAGGGCGGGGTGGTCGAAGGGCAATGGCGCCTGTTCCATGCCGCTCTTCCTATCCGAACGATCGCGGGGCGGACGACGCCCCATGGGCTGCTCCGACGATCTCCGCGTCCGAGGCCGTCCGGGTCGACCGTCATCAGGGGCGGGGGCGAGGCGCCGACCGGTGGGGATCATCGGGGACGCTGAAGCGCCACGGGCAGTCCACCGCAGCGGAGATGCCAACGCGCGGCCCGGTGGTGGGAAGCTCGGGCGGCGCCACGGCGTCGTCGACGATCCTCACGAGGGCGCCCGGACGGGTGATGTCGGTGCCGTCGAGCTCGCCGGAGATGCCCAAGGCCTGGCACAGCTTCGCGGGACCGTTGGTGAGGTCGACGTCGCGGCGAGCGGCGGGGCGGGCGGCGCGCATCGAGTCGATCCCCGAGACCGGACGGACCGCCCGGAGCAGGACCGCGCTGGCGATGCCGTCGTCCCCGGCCACGACGTTCGCGCACCAGTGCATGCCGTAGCTGAAGTACACGTAGAGGTGACCAGCAGGCCCGAACATCACCGCGGTGCGGGGCGTCGGCCCCCGGTAGGCGTGGCTGGCCGGATCGTCCTCGCCCATGTAGGCCTCGACCTCGACGATCCGCCCGGAGCGGTCCCCGACCACGAGGAGCTTGTTGAGCAGGTCGGGAGCGACCTCGAGTGCGCTCCGCGCGAAGAACGACCGGCTCAGTCCACGGCCGCGGCGCCGTGAGGGGCTCGTGGGCTGCTCAGGTGGGCAGGCCATCGCCCACTGTGGCCCACCAGAGCTGCCCGGGGCCCGACACCGCGAGGGGACCCTCTCCAGGGGCCACGAAGGCGGCCGCTCCCCCGTCGATCGTGACGCCGGAGTCGGCGCCGGCCACGTCGACCTCGCCACCGATCGCCAGCAGGATCGACGGCCGCTGCGGGTCGATGACCACCGGTTCGCCGCCGGCCTCGATCAGCGCCAGCGCGAAGCTCGACTCTCCCGCGTCGAACACCGTGACGCCCCGCTCGGGCTCCAGTCGGCGAGGCGGTCGCGGCACGCCAGGCTCGAAGCGGACGATGGAGAGCAGCTCGTCGACGTCGACGTGCTTCGGCGTGAGGCCGCCCCGCAGCACGTTGTCCGACGCCGACATCACCTCCACCCCGGCTCCGGAGAGGTAGGCGTGGAGGTTCCCCGCCGGGAGGTGGACGGCGTCGCCCTCGGCCAGGTGCACGACGTTCAGGAGGAGCGGAGAGAGGATCGTGGGATCGTCGGGGTGGAGCGCACTCAACTCTGTTGTCCACCGGAACGGGTCGGCCCGGTCGTCTCCTACCGCCACGCGCTGCTTGGCGGCCTGAGCGATCTCGGCGGCCAGCGACGGCCCGACCTCTGACCCGGTGCCGAGGAGCCACGCGAAGGCCTCCTCCATGGCGTTCGGTCGTCCAGAACCGAGGTGCTCGGAGAGCGGCGCGAGCCGAGCGAGGTCGAGCTCCTCGACCAGCGCCACGGCCTCCTCGGTGGGCCGGAATCCGCACATCGCCCAGGTGTCGGTGAGCGACACGAGCGCCTCGGGCTTGGCCGACCGATCCCGGTAGGTCCGACCCGGATCGTCGAGGGAGATGCCATTCGCCTCCTCCCGATCGAAGCCGGCTTCGGCCTGGGAAGTCGAAGGGTGGGCCTGGAGCGAGAGGGGCTGACCGATGGCCAGGACCTTCAGGAGGAACGGCAGCGCCGTGAAGCCCGCGCCGGCCAGATCCGGCCCCAGCCACCGGCGGGGATCCGACGCGATCACCTCGGCCAGGGTCCGGCCCTCGGGGTCTCCCACCACCACCGACGGCCCGGCCGGGTGGGTGCCGACCCACAGCTCGGCCTCCGGTCCTCCGGTGGGTTCGGATCCGACCAACGCCGCTATGCCGTCGGTACGACCCCACGCGTAGCTCTTCACGGTGGTGCTCAACAGAAGCATGGAAGGCCGATCCTACGATCCGTCGTACACCGGTCGAACGATGCTCCGCACCCGCCCGGGGCGGGCGTCACGCCCTGCCGTGACCCGCCGTGTCCCGCTGGGACATCAGGATCCGCCGTCAGCCAGTCGGACCTGGTCCGACGCCAGCTGGGCCGTGAACCGGTCGAACTGGGCCGCCACCGGTTCGGGGCCCGCGCCTCCCCGGGTGGTTCGGCGCTGGACCGAGGCCCCCGAGTCCAGGAGCGCTCCGGCCTCGGCGCCGAGGGCGGGGTGAGCGAGGACCAGCTCTGCCATCGTCCCGCGTCCGTCGAGTGCGGTGCGGACGATCTCTCCCACGATGGCGTGGGCCTCCCGGAACGGGGTGCCCGCCTCCACCAGGAACTCGGCCAGGTCGGTGGCTGCCGAGTAGGGCGAATCGGCGGCGTCGGCCATGGCCTCGGCCACGAAGGTCGACGTGGCCAGGAGGCCGCTCAGGGCCTGGAGGGCGAGGACGATCTGGTCGACGGAGTCGAACAGCGGCTCCTTGTCCTCCTGCAGGTCGCGGTTGTAGGCAAGCGGAAGGCCCTTGAGGGTCACGAGCAGCCCGGTGAGGTTGCCGATGAGACGACCGGCCTTGCCCCGCGCCAGCTCGGCGATGTCGGGGTTCTTCTTCTGGGGGAGCATCGAACTGCCGGTGCTGTAGGCATCGTCGAGCTTCAAGAAGCCGAACTCCTCGGTCGACCACAGGACCACCTCCTCGCCGATTCGGGAGAGGTGGACGCCGAGCAGGGCCAGGTCGAAGAGCGCCTCCGCCACGAAGTCGCGATCGCTCACCGCGTCGAGGGAGTTGTCGAACACGGCCGCGAACCCCAGGTCGGCAGCGGTACCGCTGGGGTCGAGCGGGAGCGAACTGCCGGCGAGCGCGCCCGCTCCCAAGGGGGACACGTCGGCTCGGTCCCGGGTGGCGAGCAGGCGATCGACGTCGCGCGCCAGGGCCCAACCGTGGGCCAGGAGGTGGTGCGCCAGCAGGACCGGCTGAGCGCGCTGCAGGTGGGTGTACCCGGGGAGGTAGGCGTCGCCCGCCTCCCGGGCCCGGTCCAACAGCACCTCCTGGAGGGCCACCACTCCCTGGGCGACCTCGGTGAGAGCCCGCTTGGCGTAGAGCCTCAGGTCGGTGGCCACCTGGTCGTTGCGGCTCCGACCGGTGTGGAGCTTGCCGCCAGCCGGGCCGGCGATCTCGGTGACGCGGCGCTCCACGGCGGTGTGGATGTCCTCGTCGCTCGGAACGAAGGCGAACTCGCCTCCAGCCAGCTCCTCCTCGACCTGGTCCAGCGCAGCCAGGATGGCTGACGCCTCGTCGCCGTCGAGCAGCTCGCCACGGACCAGGCCGCGCACGTGGGCCCGGGAACCGGCGATGTCGTCAACTGCCAGCCGGCGGTCGTAGGGCAACGAGACCGTGTACGCCATGAGCGCCTCGGCCGGACCCGAAGCGAACCGGCCGTGCCAGAGCGTCCGCTCCCCGAGGCCCTCCCCCGCCCCGTCGGCGCCCGCGTCCCCCGTGGTCACGACGACAGACCGTCGGTCGACTTGGTGCCCTGACGGGCGGCCCAGGTCTGAACGCTGAGGCCCCAGAGCCGCACGAAGCCGGCGGAGTCCTCGTGACGGAAGTTGTCCTCGGCGTCGTAGGTGGCCAGCTCGTAGTCGTAAAGCGAGTGCTCGCTGCGGCGGCCGGTGACCTCGCACGAGTTGGGTTCGAGGTGGAGGCGGACCTCACCGGTCACGAACTCCTGGCTGGAGTCGATGAAGGAGTCCATCGCCTTCTTGAGCGGGCTGAACCACAGACCGTCGTAGATCAGCTCCGCGTAGCGCGGCTCGAAGCGCGCCTTCTCCCGGTCGAGGTCGCGCTCCAGACAGATCGACTCGAGGTCGCGGTGAGCCATGATGAGGGCGAGCGCGGCCGGGCACTCATAGGTCTCCCGGCTCTTGATGCCCACGCGGCGGTTCTCCACCATGTCGATCCGTCCCCAGCCGTAGGACCCGACCACCGCGTTGAGCTTGGCGATGATGTCGGCCATGCCGAGGCGCTCGCCGTCGACGGAGACCGGGGTGCCCTTGTCGAACCCGATCACGAGATCTCGGGGCTCGGTCTCGGTCTGCTGGGTGAGCAGCCACACGCCCTTGGGCGGAACGGCCCACGGGTCCTCCATCTCGCCGCACTCGATGGCCCGGCCCCAGAGGTTGTCGTCGATCGAGTACACCTTCTCCTTGGTGGCCTGGATCGGGATCTCGTGGCGGTACGCGTAGAGGATCGAGTCCTCACGGGTCATGCCCCAGCCCCGGACCGGAGCGATGACCTCGAGGTCGGGTGCCAGGGCCCGGGTCGACACCTCGAAGCGGACCTGGTCGTTGCCCTTGCCGGTGCACCCGTGGGCCACCGCGTCGGCGCCGTGGAAGCGGGCCGCCTCCACCAGGTGCTTGACGATGACCGGGCGGGACAGCGCCGAGACGAGCGGGTACCGGCCCTCGTACATGGCGTTGGCCTTGAGCGCAGGCGCCACGAAGTTCTCGGCGAACTCCTCGCGTGCGTCGACCACGATCGCCTCGACCGCTCCGGCTGCCCGGGCGCGCTCGCGAACCACGTCCCAGTCGTCGCTGGCCTGGCCGACGTCGACGGCCAGCGCCACCACCTCTACGCCGAGCTCCTCGATCATCCAGCGCACCGCCACCGAGGTGTCGAGACCTCCGCTGTAGGCAAGTACCACGCGCTTAGCCACGTTCGTTCCTCTTTCGTTCCATGTTGGGAGAGCTTGCAGTTCTGTGGAGCCGGCTAGAGGCCGGCGAGTTCTCGGATCCGGGCGGCGAGATCGGCACCGGTGGTGGTCTCGGCCGCCACCACCAGGAGCGTGTCGTCACCGGCGACGGTGCCGATGATCTCGGGGATGCCGGAGCGGTCGACCGCCGCCCCGACCACGTTTGCCGTACCGGGAGGCGTGCGCAACACCACGATGTTGGCCGAGTGGGCGACCTCCACCACCCAGTCGCAGAGGACGCGGCGCAGGTGGTCCTCGGGGGCGCGCTGGTCGTGCGGCAGTTCGGGGATGGCGTACACGGTGTCGCCACCGCCCGCCCTCACCTTGATCGCACCGAGGTCGTCGAGGTCGCGGCTCACGGTGGCCTGGGTGGCGGTGACGTTCTCGTCGGCGAGCAGTTGGACGAGCTGCTCCTGGCTAGACACGTCGTGCTGGGCCAGGAGCTTGGTCACCAGGTGCTGACGTTGGGTCTTCGCCAGCCGGGTGGGCGTGATGGTCTCGGAGCTCACCGTCCCTCCCCGGATTCGCTGACCAGCCACTCGATGGCACCGCGGGCGGCGTTGAACCGGTTGGCCGCCTCCTGCCACGCCCGGCTTCGCGGTCCGTCGAGGACCTCGTCGGTCACCTCCTCGCCACGGTGGGCCGGGAGGCAGTGCAGGAAGATGCCGTCCGGCGCCGCTCTGTCCATCAGGGCGGCGTCGACCCGGTAGGGCTCGAAGATCGGTCGCCGGACGTTGGCCTCGGCCTCCTGGCCCATCGAGTACCAGGCATCGGTGACCACCACATCGGCACCGTCGACCACCGCGGCCGGATCGGCCTCCGACCGCACGCCGGCCGCACCGTGCGATGCGAACACCTCCAGGTCGGCTGCCGGTGGCTGGTACCCGTCCGGGCACGCGAAGCGCACCTCCATGCCCGACATGGCTGAGGCGATGGCGAGCGAGCGGGCCACGTTGGAGTAGTCGCCCACCCAAGCCACCGAACGTTCGGCGACATCGTCGAACTCGGCCCGGATGGTGAGGAGGTCGGCGATGGCCTGGAGCGGGTGGCTGAGATCGGACAGGAGGTTGACCACGGGGACGTCGACCGTTGCGGCCATGCGGACGAGCACCTGGTGGTCGAAAACGCGAGCCGCCAGGACGGAGTGGTAGAGCGACAGCGTCCTGGCGACGTCTTCGGCCGACTCCCGTCCGTCGATGTCGACCTCGTCGGGCTTGAGGTAGATCGGATGGCCGCCGAGCGCCACGACGGCCATCTCCGTCGAGTTGCGGGTCCGGTTCGAGGGCTTCTCGAAGATCAGGGCCGCGCCCTTGCGCGCCAGGACCTGGCTCGGCTCGAGCGCGGTGCAGAGGTCGAGCACCTCGGCCAGTTCGGCCGGTGACAGGTCGTCGACCTCCAGGAGGTGGCGGGTCACGATGGCTTCTCCTCGGTCTGGTGCGACGCTCGATCGTCGCTCGCGGCGGCCACGTCGGCCAGGACGCCGGCCAGGATCGTGACGGCCTCGTCGATCTCGTCCCGGGTCACCAGCAGCGAAGGCGCCAGCCGTACCGTGGTGGGGCTGACGGCGTTGACCACCAGTCCCCTCTCCATGGCGAGTTGGGTCACCGCCTTGGAGTCGATGCCGTCGACCAGGGCGACGCCGAGCAGCAGTCCCCTGCCCCGCACCCCGGCGACCTGTGGCAGGACCTCCAGCGCCGCGATCAGGTCCTCGCCCGCCTTCAACGCGCGGGTGGGAACGTCCTCGGCCTCCATCACCGAGAGCACCGCCCGCGCCGCCGCGGTGGCGAGGGGTTGGCCTCCGTAGGTGGTCCCGTGATCTCCCGGCACGAAGGCGTCGGCCACGTCGGACCGCGCCCAGCAGGCGCCGATCGGCATGCCGTTGCCCAGGGCCTTGGCCATCGTGACCACGTCGGGCACCACGCCCAGGTGCTGGTGAGCGAACCAGGACCCGGTGCGACCGAGGCCGGTCTGGACCTCGTCGACCATGAAGAGGATCTGGCGCTCGGTGCACAGGCGGCGGACGGCCTGGAAGTACTCGGCGTCAGCCGGATTGACGCCGCCCTCGCCCTGGACCGGCTCCAGCAGCACCGCGGCCACCGTGGGGTCGAGGGCACCGGCCAGAGCGTCGACGTCGTTCCACGCCACGTGGCGGAAGCCTTCGGGCAGCGGCTGGAAGGCCTCGTGCTTGGCCGGCTGGCCGGTGGCGTGGAGCGTGGCCAGGGTGCGGCCGTGGAACGAGCCGAGGGCGCTCACCACCACGTGCCTGCCGTAGCCCGCCCACTTGCGGGCCAGCT
>JAAZBK010000311.1 GCA_012513855.1 Acidimicrobiales bacterium | reverse complement strand
GACTGCCCACCCGCGCCGAGCTGGACCGCGTGGGCGGAGGTCGGGCGGTGGTGCTGCTGCGACGGGACGGCCACCACGCCGTCGGCTCCACCGCTGCGCTCACGGCGGCGGGGATCTTCGACGACACGCCGGACCCGGCTGGCGGTGTCATCCACCGCGACGAGGATGGACGGTTGACCGGCCTGTGCGGTGAGCGGGCCTCGTCGATGTTGATGACCGGCGTGCCCCTGCCCGGGCTGGAGGAGTTCGAGGCCGCCCTCGACCGGGTGGTGGCCCGGTTCGCCCGCCACGGGGTGACCGCCCTCTCCGCCATGTGCCAGACCAGCGCCGAGGGACCGGCCGGTGAGGCCGGTGCCCTCGAGTGGGCGGCGTGGTCGATGCTGGTGGACCGGGTGCCCTTCGACCTCCAGACGATCCTCGTGGCGCCCACGCTGGCCCAGGTGGAGGAGCTCTCGACCGGACCGCTGCACCAGCCGGGGTCGGACCGCCGGCTCGATGCCGTCAAGGTCTTCCTGGACGGGACCCTCGGTGGGCACACCGCCTGCATGCACGCCCCCTACACGGACGGGGACGGCTCGGGCCTGTTGACCCTCGACCCCGACGCGGCCTACCTGCGCATCGTCGAGGCCCACCTGGCAGGACTGCAGGTGTGCATCCACGCCATCGGCGACAAGGCCAACGCCACAGCGGCCGAGCTCTTCGCCCGCCTCTACCGGGAGCACCCGGCCGCACCCGAGCTGAACCGGCACCGCATAGAGCACGCCTCGGTGCTCGACGAGCCGACCGTGGAGCTGCTGGCGGCGAACGGGGTGTCGACGGTCGTGCAGCCGATCTCGCTGCACAGCGAACGGCACTGGCTGGCAAAGCGCCTCGGCGAGCGCGTCGAGCGGGTGTACCCGTACCGCCACCTCCTCGACGCCGGGGTGGTGGTGGCGGGGTCGTCCGACGCTCCCATCGAATCGATCGACGTCGTGGCGGCGATGTCGTGTGCCGTGGACCGCCTCGGCTTCGCCCCCGGCCAGGCGCTCACGCCGTCCGAGGCGTTGGACATCTACACGACCGGCGGTGCCCGGGCGCGACGATCCGAGGACCGGGTCGGCAGCCTGGCCCCGGGCCTGAGGGCCGACCTGGTGGAGCTGGAGGGCGACCTGGACGTGGCGATCGAGGGCCTCGAGGTGACCGCCACCACCTGCGCCGGCGTCGACCTCTACCGGAGGGCCGGGTGACCCCGTGATCCCGACCGGCTCAATGCTCGAAGAGGTCCTCGTCCACCCAGGTGGACTCGAGCGCGTCGAGACGCCGGGCCACCGAAGGGCGCAGCCGGTCCACCACACCGCTCACCAGCAGGTTGCCGAGGGCGACCAGGCCCACCTGGCTCTCGAACGGGCTGGCCGTGTCGCAGGCGAAGGTCATGGCCACGCCGCCGGTGACGTCGAGCGAGCACGGGAGCCGGTCGGTGACCACGATCGGCACCGCGCCCCGTGCCACGGCGGCATGTTGGGCCCGCACCACCCAGCGCTCGTGGCGTTGCGTGTCGATGCTGAGGACCACGTCGCCTTCTCGCAGGGCCGTCATCGTGGTGAACACGCGGAACTCCGAGCCCTCCAGGAGCGTCACCCGCGACCGGCACAGCGACAGGTCGTCGGCCAGGTGCGAGACGATGCCGAGGGTCTGGCTGTTGGGCAGGAGCCACAGCCTGCGGGCGGGGTCGCACATCAGGTCCAGCGTGCGGTCCAGGTCGGCCTCGTCGATCCCCGAGAGGGTGCGCTCGACGTTGGCCCGCTCGACGTCGAGGACCCGCTCGACCAGCGGTCCGCTGGCCGGTGCACGCACCCGTCCCACCGCCGAGCGGAGCTGGGTGGAGACCTCGGAGCGCACGGCGTCGCGCAGTGCGGCGAAGCCGTCGAAGCCGAGGCGCGACGCCAGGCGCACCACCGTGGCCGTGCTGGCGCCCGCTGCGTCGGCCATCGAGCCGAGGGTCCCGAAGGCGAGTGCCTCGGGATCGCGCACCACCAACTCGGCCACGCGCCTCTGGGATGCGGGGAGGTCGCCTGCGATCTCTGCGATGCGGGCCTGCACGGAGCGTCCGTTCACGGCCAGGAATCTAGGACCGCCTCGTGAGCCGCGGTGGGGGCGAGGCGACCACGGCCACCTCGGTACCCCTTCCGCGGCCCACCTCGGCGCCCGGGGCCGCGGCTGACGAGGCGGGTTCGACAGTCCGGTCAGACGGCGAGGGCTTCG
>JAAZBK010000310.1 GCA_012513855.1 Acidimicrobiales bacterium | reverse complement strand
CGACGAGCAGCAGGCCCAGGTTCGCGGTGGCTCCGGCACGCTCGAACCGCTCCCGCAGGCTCGCCGCCCACGACCGCGCCCCCGCCAAAGACACCAGGTCGCTGCGAGCGACCAGCAGGGCGAGGTCGGCCTGCTCCAGCAGCGGCAGCGGGGACCCCGCCAGGCCGAGCCGGCCGGCGTCGACAATGACATCCTGACCGGTCGACTCCAGCGACCACAGGACGCCCGCGAGCGGCTCCCACAACGAGACCAGAGACCCGGCCTGCTCGTGGGAGCGGACCCCGGCGACGAACTGCACGCTCGAGCCCGGCAGAGTCATGCTCGCGGCGGCCAGGGTGTCGCGCAGGTCCCCGCCCTGGACCGCGACGGCGAGGTCGAGCATCGCCTCCGGCGGGGCGACCTGCCCGCGCAGGTACCCGGCCGCGACCGCGGACCCGCCGGTCGGGTCAGCCTCGACCAGCAGCACCGGCCGCGGCCACGTCAACGCCAGGCCAAGCGCGGTCGTGGTCACCCCCGGCGAGCCCGACGCCGAGGTCAGCACGATCAAAGACATGACGTTCTCACCGGTCCCGCGAGTCCAGCACGACCGCGACCCGCCCGGTAGCGGCCATCGCCGCCAACGCCGGCGCGTCCCCATCGGGCACCTGGACGGTCAGGATCGTCTGCCCCTGGCCGACACTGTCCAGACCGGCCTGAGAGGAGACCACGACCGCGTCGAGAGCGACCGGGTCGGTCGCGGTGGCGGCGTCCTGCTGCGGACCCAACGTCGCCACCACCCGGACCCGGTCACCGGCAACCAGTGGCTCGCCGGGCAGCATCGCCGGCGACAGCGCTACCCCCACCAGCGAGAACCCCTCCCCCGGCACGTTCTCGACGGTCGTCGACGCCTCGGTGAGCAGGGTGCCGGCGGCGACATCGACCGCGGCCCGCTGCCCTACCAGCGACGACATGTCGCCAGCAGGCACGGTGCGAACGGCCGGGTCGGCGCTGACCGAGACGCTCATGAGCTGCTCGGCCGTGAGCACCTGGCCACGCTCGATCGCCGTACGGGCCGCGACCACCTGGACCGCGTCGGTGCTGCTCTGCAGGAGCCACACGTTCCCCAACGCGCCCAGAGCAACCACCAGCACCGCCGCCGCCACCAGACCCCAGCGGCGCCGCGGCTTCGGCGGCGTCGGTACCGGCATCGGCGCAGCCTGCTGCGTCGTGCCGTCCCCGGTCGCCGCCAACTGGGGCCCGGCGCGTCTGGTCAGTCGTGGCCGTCGTTCCACTGTCGTGCTCATGTCGTGCTTCCCCTGCCTGCCTGAGATGTGTTGCTGATCGTGCCTACCGGCGAAGCACCTGAACCTCGCCCATCGTCACCGGCGCGCTCTGCGTCAGGTCGAGCCGGATCGTGCCGCTCTCCCCGATGCCGTTCCACCGGATCACCCAGTGCGAGGTCGCCCGCACCGTGTACTCGCCCTGCTCGCTGTACGTGTGCCCGCACGACGGGGAGGACTGCTTGCCGAACGCGTCCTGATAGGGCACGCCCTCCTCGCAGTGCACCACCGCGCCGTCGCCCATCTCCCACGTCACGTCCGCGACCTCGCCGGTCGCGGTCACACTCCACGGCCCGCTCGACGCGGTCCGCGTGATCGGCCCCCACGTCGACTCCGACGGCTGCTCGACCCACATCCACACCGGCATCCCGATCAACCCGACCGAGTCCGGGCCCGGCTCAGGGACGATGCCGATCGTGATCGCCGACAGGTTCATCGACTCCACCGCCTGCTGCGCCAGATCCGCAGGAT
>JAAZBK010000309.1 GCA_012513855.1 Acidimicrobiales bacterium | reverse complement strand
GCCTTCTTCCCCCGTTCCTCCAGCTCGGCCACCTGTGGCGGTGGCCCGGCGTGCGCCCCGCCGCCGGATGCTCCGTCGATCAGCTCCTGCTGGAGCACCGCCATCGCCTTCAGGTTCGGCTGGTGCACCAGCAGGGAGAGCACCATGGCGGCTATGTAGAGGGTCATCGCGATCGTGACCCAGGTGTCGGAGAACTCGATGTAGGCCGGATCGTGGGTGGCGCCGAAGATCACCAGCAGCAGGCCGAGCAGGCCGTTGGCGAAGATGAACGGTTCGAACTTCCGGCCGAGGTCCTCGATCAGGACCCCGAGCCTCGCACCGAAGACCGGGTCGTCGGACCTTCGGCCGATCACGGAGATCACCGGCCACACGAAGGTCGGCCCGAAACCGGCTATCGCCGCGAAGATGTGCAGGAAGAGGACGAGCTCGTACACGAACGAGGTCGGCATCACGGCCAAGGTCATCGGGTTCTCCTCCCGCAACGCCGACCCCCGCCGACGGTGTCTCGAGAACCTATCCGACCCCGGAATCGGGCGGGGAGGTGGGACCGTGGTCGCTAGGAGCTGACGTAGGCGCACCCGGCCGGGCGGGCCTGTTCGGTCAGCCGTGGCCCTTCCGCTTCACCCCGCCGTACTTCATGCGCGTGTCGGACATGGCAGCTGGGCGGGTCTCGTCGTCGCGGATCCCGGCACCGACCACCTCCCCGACGAACAGGGTGTGGGTGCCGAAGTCGTGGGAGAAGCGGACCTCGCAGTCCATCCAGGCGATGGCCTCGTCGAACACGGGAGCGCCGGTGACCTCGGTGCGGACCGGACGACCGTTGAGGGTCTCGCCGTCGTCGGCCGCGGGCTTGGAGAACTTCACGAAGGTCCGGGTGTCCTCGGAGCTCCACAGGTTGACGGTGAACGACCCGCCGTCGGCGATGAGCCGGTGGGTGACCGCGGCGTTGTCGACCCCGATGCCGATGAGCACCGGTTCCATCGAGAGCTGGGTGATCCAACTGGTGGTCATGCCGTTGCGCTCACCTCCGGCCGCCGACCCCACCAGGGCCAAGGCGTTGGGGATCTTCCAGGTGACCCGGTTGAGCATTTCGTCGTCGACAGCCATGAACCCGAGCGTAGGGACCTGACCCGACCACCGCTTCGATGAGGTCGAGATGGGTTCCGGCAGACACGAGAGGCCGGGCCGCGACACCATCGACACGTCGTTCGTCAGTACTGTCGGCGGCGGCGAAAGGGGCGGCATGTCTGAACGACCCGAAGGGCACGACACCGGGCGGAGGATGCTCGGCTGCGCGATCGCGATCATCCTCGGCGCCGCGTTCGTCATCGGCGGCCTGGCGGTTGCGGTCATGCGGGCCGACTTCTCCCCTGACTTCAGCATGGATGGGATCGGCGACCCCGGAGAAGGCGACGATTCGGCCCACCTCCCCGTGCAGGTCTCGCCCCGCACCGGGCTCACCGATGGCATCGTCGTGACCGTCGTCAGCGATGCGTTCGAGGCGAACAGCGTCGTGGGAGTCGCGGTGTGCCTCGCGGAGGCCGAGACCGAGGCCCGAGGTGTCGATGCGTGCGACGAGGTCAAGGGGACTCGGTACGCGGTGTCCGCCGACGGGAGGCTCGACGCCACCTACCCCGTGCCGCGAGTGATCACCGTCGGCGGGGTGGCTCACGACTGCGCCGCGCCGGAAGCCTCCAACTGCCTGGTGGTCGCAGCCAGCGCCAACGACTACGACCAGTCGGGCGGTCAGCCGATCAGCTTCCGGACCGACCTCGGCCCGGTCGACATGTCTCCGCTCACCGTCCGCGCAGGGTCCGATCTCCTCGCGGTGATACCGGCCGATGCCGGCCCCGTCGCCGAGGGTTCCGCTGTGAAGGTCACCGCATCGGGCTTCCAGCCGGGTGAGCCGGTGCTCATGGCCCACTGCGCCGGCTTCCCCGGCGAGCCGGTCACCTCGTGTGACCCCATCGACAGCACGACCGCCATGGCCGCGGTGATGTTCCGTACGGTGCTGAACGTGAAGGACCACGCTGACGAGACCGGAACCGTCACGTTCACGTTCGACGCCCTCGCTTCGATCGAACCGTTCTCCAACGGCGGTGAAGACCCAGTTGACTGCAGCGATCCCGCCTCCGAGTGTGCGTTCGTGATCGCCGCCGCCGCCGACACGAAGCGCTCGGCGGTGGTGCCCTACTCGGTCACGGGCTGATCCAGCCGCCTCCGACCAACTCGGTCTGCGCCGCCCTCCTCTGCCCGAGCCTCTCGCCTGACGTCCTCGGCCCGTCGCAATCGGGCGAGGTGACGACAGGTGCGCCGAGCTCGTACCCCGACGTACATCGGCCGGTCCGGTGGCTCCTGATGGACTGTCAGGATAGGATCTGACGGACCGTCAGAAACTCTCTGAACGGGCCGACCGCTCCAGCAGCGTCAGCGAAGGGACATCCGCCATGACCGAGCTGCCGAAGATCATCAGCGTCGACGACCACGTGGTCGAACCGGCCCACGTGTGGCAGACGTGGCTGCCCGAGAAGTTCCGCGCCGACGGCCCTCGTGTCGAACGTCGGGGCATCGGGGCCATGAAGCACATCGGCGGTGGCACCTACGAGCAGTCCTTCGACCCCGACGGGCAGCCGGCCGACTGCTGGGTCTTCGGCGACCTCGTCTACATCCACAAGCGCCACGTGGCAGCGGTCGGCTACAGCCGCGACGAGATGACCATGACGCCGATGACCTACGACGAGATGCG
>JAAZBK010000308.1 GCA_012513855.1 Acidimicrobiales bacterium | reverse complement strand
GCCACGGCCGAGCGGATCTCCCGATCGCTCACGGCGTTGCAATGACACACGACCATCGGTTGGTAAGTCTGCCTAACCGGAATCGGGTTGTCAACGTCACGTCCGCCCGAAGGGATGCCGAGGCGGCGACGCTCGACGACCCCCCTTTGGCGTCCCGGTCGAGCTGACGGATCCGGCTTTGTCACACCCCCTGCGGATGATGTCGGTAGAGCACCAGAGGGGTGCGGGGAGGGAGTCGAGGTGGAACCTGCAAGCGATTGTGGCGGTACTCGTCAGGGCGGTGGTTCGGCGTCGGTAGAGGCGATCATGGAGCGCCTGGCCGCGGGTGATGGCGCGGCGATCCAGGGCCTGATCGACGCCCACCGGACCGACCTCGTCCGCTCGGTGAGAGCGGTGGCCGGCAAGCGGGGAGCGAGGCTGAGCCCCGAGCAGATCGAGGAGCTGGTGGTCGACGTCGCCCTCGCGATCTTCGACGTCGCCGGCTCCTGGAAGCCGGGCGGCGCCCCGCCGTGGATCTACGCCCGGGGACGCATCGCCAACGCCGTCGACCGCATGATCGGTCAGTGGGCAGACGAGCTGGAACCGGAACGCGACGAGAAGCCCGAGGAGCCGGCCGCTGGCGGCAGCGAGCCCGACCCGTTCGAGCTGATCGAGGTCCTGGCCGCCCGAGACCAGACGGTGGCCCTCCTGCTCGCCGGTCTGGGCCAGGTGGCCTCGACGCGTGATCAGATGGTCTTCGTCGAACACGGGCTCCAGGTCTCCATGGGAGACCCGTCGCCGGCGGTCACCGTTGGCCAGCAGTACGGAATGAAGCCGGCCACCGTCCGCCAGCAGACGCGGCGGATCCGGCTTCGCTTGAGGGGACTGGCCGAGACAGACCCGCGCTTCGTGGAGCTGGCGTCGCTCCCGCTGGTCGCATGAGCGCCCGGCGGTCGTCGCCCCGGCACCCGTCGGCCCGGGCTCGGGGCGACGACCTCGCCTTCACGGCGCGCTCCGTGCTCGCCCGGCAGGGCACGGCCGCGTCGCGGATGGGGGTCGACGGACCGGAGGAGGCGGTGGCGGTGGCGGCCATGGTCGTCCGCGGCCGCGAGCGCCGCACCCGTGAGCAGTTCGCCGTCGCCTACGGCCTCGATGCTGCCCTGGTGGAGAGGATCGAGCGAGGCTTCGTAGCCCGATCCCAGGTGCCCTCACCGCTGGTGCACCTCACGCCACTGGGTCGGATCCTGCACGACTGGTGACGGCCCGGCCGGGTCCATCGTTCGCGCCTCGGTTGACGACCACACGAGCGGCCCTCACAATCGAACACAGGCTGGCGGGCCCGACCGGTAGGTCTGTCGGACGAGTCGTCGACGTCCGGTCGGAGGAGAGGGTTCCATGGGGATCTGGAAGGCGTCCAAGAAGGTGATGGGCGAGCTGCAGCTCAGCGGAGTTCGCTGTCGCGCCACCGTGTTGAAGGTGTCTCGTGGCGGCTCTCTGTCAGGAGGCAACGACACCGAGAACTCGCCGAACACAGACCCGATGGCCACCTACAGGGTTCGCACCACGGTGCAGATCACCACCCCGCAGGGTGAGACCTTCGAGTGCAAGCGGCGCCTCACCTTCCTGGCTGGCGGGATCCCCAAGCCCGGAGACACGGTTCCCGTCATCTACGACCCGCACGACCACTCGGTGGTCGAGGTCGACGAGGCGGCCCACCTCGGCGAGGTCGAGGCCGCTCTCGGGATCGTCACCATCGTCGGTGGTACGGCAACGATCCCGTTGGACCACGGCGCGGGTGTCGGCGACGACGTCGCTGCCACCCTCTCCAAGGTTCTCGGGTTCGATCCGGCCTCGCTGCAAGCGGGGCTGGCGCACGGCGAGAAGGTGATGGCCGATCACCTGGAACAGATGAAGGCCCTCCACGCTCAGGGGATCCTGTCCGACGAGCAGTTCGAGATGATCCGCAGCCAGATGCCAGGGCAGAGCTGACCTCGACCGGGCGCCTCAGTCGGTCGCGCTCGCCTCGGCCTGAGCCTTGGCCCAGCGGTAGTCGGCCTTGCCGGCGGGGGATCGGACCAGTTCGTCGCGGTAGATGAAGGCCTTGGGGAGCTTGTAGCGGGCCAGCGATGAGCTGATCTCGTCGAGCAGCTCCTGATCGGTCACCGTCTCGCCCTCGGCGGGCTGGACGATGGCCACCACCTCAGAGCCCCACTGCTCGCTGGGACGGCCCACCACCATCACGTCGTAGACCTTGGGGTGGCGGGCGATGGCCTGTTCGATCTCCTCGGCGAAGATCTTCTCGCCACCCGAGTTGATGGTCACCGAGTCGCGGCCCAGCAGCTCGATGATGCCGTCGGCGTTCCAGTTGGCTCGATCGCCGGGCACCGCGTAGCGGGTGCCGCCGATCGCCGGGAAGGTGGCCGCGGTCTTGGCCTCGTCGCCCAGGTAGCCGAGCGGCACGTGGCCCCGCTGGGCGAGCCAGCCGGTCTCGTCGGACCCGGGGGCGAGCTCCGAGGTCAGGTCGGCGCTCACCACCGAGGTGTCGGGCCCGGGGGTGAACGTGCCGGTGGCGGTGGCGCCCTTGAGGGAGGTGTGTCCCATCTGGGCGCCG
>JAAZBK010000307.1 GCA_012513855.1 Acidimicrobiales bacterium | reverse complement strand
GTGGCCGAGAGGATCGACCTCGGGCCGTTCACGGTGGCCGAGGTCGCGGTCTACCTGGAGCAGGCACTGGACGCCGTGGTCACCGCGGAGCTGATCAACCCGGTGTGGACCGCCACGCTGGGAAACCCGATGCTCCTGGCAGAGGCGGTGCGCGGCGGCCTCGAGAGCGGTGCGCTCACCCCCACGGGGGCCGGATGGCGGTGGGAGGGTCCGGTTCGCCCCTCCGCTCGCCTGCTCCAACTGGTTCGGGACGACCTCGGACGCATGGACGCCGACCAGCGGGACCTGATCCACGCCATCGCCCTGGGAGGATCGATCTCCCTGGAGCGGCTCCACCGGCTCGGGTCCGGCGCCACGCTCGATCGTCTGGTGGACCTCGGGCTGGTTGTGGTCGAGGCGCGCCACGCCGAGGGCGACCACACCCCGAGGGCCCGTGCCCGCCACCTCCTCCTCGCCGATGCCGTGAGCGATCTGGTGGGCCCGGCGCGTCGCCAGATGCTCTTCCGGCGGGTGTTCGGAGCCGAGGGACTCGGGCCGGAGACCGCGGCCGGCGAGCCACCGGCCGAGCTCGTTCGACTGGCGTTCTGGGCGCTCGACAGCGGCGCGGCGATCGACGGCGGAGCGCTGGTCGCGGCGGCGCGAGCTGCGGTGGCGGTCGACGATCACGCTCGTTCGGTGGTGCTGGCTTCGGCCGCGCTGGAGAGCCTCGCCCCGTCCGATCCCCGGCGGGTCGACGCCCTGGTGGCGGGGGCCACGTCGAGGCGGTTCCTCCACCAGCCCGAGCAGGCGCGACGCGAGGTCGACGAGGCGCTCGACCTGCTTCGCCAGGCCGCGGCGACGGGAGAGGTGCCACGCCTCTCCCACTGGGTCGAGGTCGCGGAGCTGAGCGCCGACCTCCACCAGTACGCCGGCGACGATCCGACCATGGCCCAGGCGGTGCTCGACGAATCGCTGGCGGTCGTCGACGCCCATCCCCACCTCGACCCGGACGGCCGGTTCCGAGGGGCTCTCACCGCGGGTCGGATGACCCGCAGCGGGTGGGCGGGACTCCACCTCGAGTCGTCCGACCTCGGACTGGACCTGCTCTCCGATGGCTCCTCGACACCGGAGGACCGACTTCGGGTAGCAGCTCCCACCGCCATGGGCCTCGCCCTCCGGGGTCAGCTCGACCGGGCGCTGGCCATCACCACGAGACACCTGGCGGAACCACCAGAGGTGCTTGCCTCGTCGCCGGGGACGTTCAGCTCGCTCGTGTCAGCCCATCACGTGGTGCTCGCCTGGCGGGGCGACCTGGATCGCCTCACCGAGTTCCTCGACAGCCTGGACGAGGTCGACGGGCCCCACCCGAAGGTCCACGCCGGCATGCAGATGCACCGCCGCGGGCTCCTCGCCCTCTCCCGTGGGCAACGAAGTGAGGGTCTCGACCTGTTGACCTCGGCCGCTCGGCGCTTCGAGGACGACGACCCGCACGGCATGCGGGCCAGCGCTCTTGGCTATGCCGCGCTGGCGTCGGCCACGTTGGGCGACGATGCCGGGGCGCGGGCGCTCCGGGACGAGGCGCGGGCCACGCCGCTGCGGGGTATCCGGGTGGCCGGCGCCGACCTCGAGATGGTGCTCGGCATGGTGAGCGTGTGGCTGGGGGAGCCCGACGCGCTGGAACCGCTGCTGGACCTGGCCGACCGGTGCGCCAAGGAGGGCTTGTTGCTCACCCGGTTGATCGTCCTCTACTCGGTGGCGGCCACGGCCTGGTTCGTCCACGGTGATGTCGACCTGGTGGTGGACGTGCTCGAACCGGTGGAGGAGGTCGCGGCCCAGGTCGACGGCGAGCTGGCCGCGCTGCGCTGCGCCCAGGTCCGCGCCATGGCCGACGGCGACGACGCCACGGTCCAACAGCTCGTGTCCGCGCTGGCCGGTCGTGGCGTGTGGCCTCCGGTGGCCCCGGCTCGCGTGGTCCTCAGCCCACGACAGCGCGAGGTGGCCACGCTCGCGGCCCAGGGCCTGTCGAGCCGGGACATCGCCGACAAGCTGTTCGTGTCGGTGAGGACGGTCGACACCCACCTCTCCCACGTCTTCGCGAAGCTGGGCATCCACAGTCGCACCGATCTGACCGAAGCCCTCCGGTCCCGGACCTGAAGCTCAGAGGGTCCGGTCGCGAAGGTCGACCTGCGCCTCGGCTCACGGGTTCCTACCATCGGACCCGAGACGACGTCGACGGGAGAACGCGCACCATGCAGCTCGGAATGATCGGAGCGGGACGGATGGGGGCGAACATCGTCCGGCGGCTGACACGGGCGGGTCACCGGTGCGTTGCGTACGACGTCGACCCTGCGGCGGTGGCCGCGCTGGAGGTCGAGGGCATCGGCGGGGCGGCCTCGGTGGCCGAACTGGTGGCGTCGCTGGAGGCGCCACGGGCCGTCTGGGTCATGGTCCCAGCCGGCATCACCGGCGACGTGATCGCGGAGGTGGCCGCCCACCTCTCGCCCGGCGACGTGGTCATAGACGGAGCCAACGGCTACTACGGAGACTCGATCACCCGAGCCGCGGGCTTGGCGGAGCAGGGGATCGCCCACCTCGACATCGGGGTGAGCGGCGGTGTCTTCGGGTTGGAGCGGGGCTACGCCCTGATGATCGGCGGTGACGAGGGAGCGGTGAGCCGGCTCGCCCCCATCTTCGAGGCACTCGCCCCGGGTGTCGAGGCCGCCGAGCGCACGCCGGCCCGGGCTTCGGCTGCTCCGGAGCCGTCGCCGGCCGAGCAGGGCTGGCTGCACTGCGGTCCTCCGGGCGCCGGTCACCTGGTGAAGATGGTCCACAACGGGATCGAGTACGGGATGATGGCGGCCATCGCCGAGGGACTGAACATCCTCGACCATGCCGGCATCGCGGTGGGCCGGCCCGACGACGATCCCGAGGTGGCGCCGCTCAAGGGGCCTGAGCGGTTCCGCTTCGACCTCGACCTGGCCGCCGTCGCCGAGGTGTGGCGCCGGGGGAGCGTGGTGTCGTCGTGGTTGATCGACCTCACCGCCGAGGCACTGGCCGAGGACCCGGCGCTCGACGCCTTCGAGGGTCGGGTCTCGGACTCGGGTGAGGGACGGTGGACCGTTCAGACGGCGGTGGAGCTGGGCGTCCCCGCCCACGTGATCACCGCGTCGCTCTACTCCCGCTTCGGGTCCCGCGGTGAGGCGTTGTTCGGCGACAAGGTCCTGTCGGCCATGCGCCACCAGTTCGGCGGCCACGTCGAGAAGCAGGCCGGGGAGACGAAGGCGTGAACACCACCCACGAGCCTGGGGCGGAGCGGGCCGACACGCTCGTCCTGTTCGGCATCACCGGTGACCTGTCCAAGAAGAAGCTGATCCCCGCCCTCTACCGGCTGGCGGCCACTGACCGCCTTCCGTCAGCGGTGGTGGGGGTTGCCCGCACGGAGTGGAACGTCGACGAGTTTCGCGGTCACGTCCGAGATTCCATCGACGCAGCCGGGTTGCAGCCCGAGGCCGAGGTCCTCGATCGGCTGCTGGCCCGTCTGTCGTACGTGCAGGGCGACTACCGCCACGGAGACACCTTCGAGCGGGTGGCCGAGGCCATCGACGGCGTTCACCTACCCGTCTTCTACTTCGCCATCCCGCCCGACATGTTCGACGACGTGGTCGGCGGACTGGTGGCCACCGGCATCCACGAAGGGGCCCGCGTGGTGCTGGAGAAGCCGTTCGGTCGAGACCTGCGATCGGCGCGCGAGCTCAACCAGCTGCTGCACCGACACTTCCCCGAGTCGGCCATCTTCCGGATCGACCACTTCCTCGGCAAGGAGGCCGTGCAGAACCTGATGGTGTTCCGGTTCGCCAACACCATCCTCGATCCGGTCTGGAACCGCTACTACGTCGACAACGTCCAGATCACGCTGGCCGAGAGCTTCGGCATAGAGGGTCGGGGCGCGTTCTACGACGAGGTCGGTGCCCTGCGCGACGTGGTGCAGAACCACCTCCTGCAGGTGCTGGCCCTGCTCACCATGGAGCCACCGGCCACCGACGACCCCGAGGCGCTCCGTGACGAGATCGGCAAGGTCACCCGGGCGGTCCGCCCGTTCGACCCGGCCGACGTGGTGAGGGGCCAGTTCGTCGGCTACCAAGACGAGAAGGGGGTGGCCGACGGGTCCGAGACCGAGACGTTCGTGGCGCTGCGAGCCCACGTCGACTCTTGGCGATGGGCCGACGTTCCGTTCTACATCCGGGCCGGCAAGTCGATGGCCAGCACGGTCACCGAGGCCATCGTCGAGCTGAAGCGTCCGCCCCGACCGATGTTCACCGCCGGAGCGCACGTGCCCGACCCCAACCGACTGCGCTTCCGCCTCAAGCCCGACGACACCATCACCGTGGGCATGCAGGCCAAGCGCCCGGGCGAGGAGCTGTTGAGCATGCCGGTCGACCTGCTGCTCACCGAACCCCCTGGCGTCGGCGAGGGCGTGGAGGCCTACGAGCGCCTGCTCGATGATGCGCTCGACGGCGACCCACGGCTGTTCGCGCGGCAGGACGCGGTGGAGGCGGCCTGGAAGGCGGTGCAACCGGTGTTGGATTCGCCGCCCGACCTGGAGACCTACGAGGTCGGGTCGTGGGGCCCGGCAGCAGCCGATCGCCTGCTACCGGAACAGGCCTGGAGCCCCTGCGCCGTCCCCGACTCGTGAGCGTTCAGCAGTAGGGGCGGGCGAGGACCAGGCCGAACTCCTCGCCTTCCGACACCCAGGTCTCGACCTCTTCGAAGCCGCTCTCCCAAAGCTCGGCGGCGAAGCCCTCGGGCGAGAACTTGGCGCTGATCTCGGTGAGCAGGTCCTCGCCGGGACGGAGGTCGATGGTGAGATCGAGGTCGGCCACCGATGCGTGGACCGGCCGGCGGGCCCGGAGCCGCATCTCTATCCACCGCTCATCCTCGTTCCACCGGGCCACGTGCTCGAAGTCGTCGGGGTCGAGGTCGGCGTGGAGCTCGCGGTCGAGCACGGTGAGGGCGTTGCGGTTGAACGCGGCGGTCACGCCCCGGCTGTCGTCGTAGGCCGAGACGATGCGTGCCGGTTCCTTGACCAGGTCGATGCCGATCAGAACCAGATCCTGACGTTCCAGCGCGCAGTCCAGGTCGAAGAGGAACCGCTTGCGCTCCGCCGGCCGGAGGTTGCCGATGGTGCCGCCGAGGAATGCCACCAGGCGGGGGCCGCCCTCGGGGATGGCGCCGAGGTGGCGGTGGAAGTCACCCACCACCCCGTGGAACCGCAGGCCGGGGTAGCGGACCCGGAGCCGGTCGATGGCCTGGCGCAGCGTCGCCTCGCTCACGTCGAACGGTACGTAGGTCCGTAGCCGGCCCGACTCGACCAGGGCGTCGAGGATGACCTCGGTCTTGTCCGACGTGCCCGAGCCCAGCTCCACCATGGTCACGACCCCGTGCTCCGCCAGCTCCGGGGCGTGGTCCTCCAGCAGCCGGCGCTCGGCGCGGGTCTGGTAGTACTCGGGCAGCCGGGTTATCTCGTCGAACAGGTCGCTTCCGTGCTCGTCGTAGAACCACACGGGAGACAGCCAGGGTTGATCGGCCGAGAGCCCTCGGCGGACCTCGGCGTCACGAGCCTCCTGCCACTCGCGGGCATCGAGCCTCACGTCGATGGTGGGCTCGCCGTCCGCCTCCGAGCCACGCGACGTCGCCTGCCCGTTCGAGCGAGAGCCGGCATGGGGTGGGGTCACGTCTCGACGTCTCTCGCGAGCCTGGCTCCGCTGAAGACCCATCGGGCCCGCGGCGGGAAGAAGTTGCGGTAGGTGGCCCTGACGTGGCCGGGCGGGGTGACGCACGATCCGCCCCGGAGGACGTGCTGGCCGCTCATGAACTTGCCGTTGTACTCGCCCACGGCCCCGGCCGCCGGGCGGAACCCGGGGTAGGGGAGGTAGGCGCTGGCCGTCCACTCCCACACGTCGCCGTAGATCTGGCCGACCCCCGGCGCCGGAGGCGTGGTGGACGGCAGGGGGTGCAGGACGTCGAGGTCGAGGAGGTTGCCGGTGACCGGCCTGGACGCGGCCGCCACCTCCCACTCGGCTTCGGTGGGCAGCCGGGCCCCCATCCAGTGGGCGATGGCGTCGGCCTCGTAGTAGCTCAGGTGGCAGGCGGGCTCGTTGGGGTTCACCTGTCGTCGTCCGCCGAGCGTGAAGGTTGAGTGGGTCCCGTCGCGGTCGCACCAGTAGAGCGGAGCGATCAGCTCCCCGGACCGAACCGCGGCCCACCCGTCGGACAGCCACAGTTCGCTGCGCTCGTAGCCGCCGTCGGCCATGAACGCGAGGACCTCGCCGTTGGTGACAGGCCGGTCGGCGATCTCGAACGGCTCGAGCCAAACGGTGTGGCGCGGGCCTTCGTTGTCGTAGGAGAAGCCGGTGCCGCCGTGTCCGATCCGGTGCTGTCCTCCCTCGAAGCCGACCCAGTCGAGCGGTGGGCTGGAGCCGGCGGGCGCGCGCCCCGCCCGGTAGACCGGGTCGGTGACGTTCTGCGCCAGGACGTGCTTGATGTCCATGAGCAGCAGCTCCTGGTGCTGCTGCTCGTGGTGCAGACCCAGCTCGACGAGGGCGTCCACCTCCGGCGGGTGCGGTTGGTCGAGGAGCTGGGCGACGGAGTCCTCGACCCGCGCCCGGTAGTCGGTCACCTCGGCCACCGACGGACGGGTGATCACCCCCCGGGCAGCGCGCTCCTGTCGAGGCCCGACGGCCTCGTAGTAGGAGTTGAAGTGGAAGCGGTACGACGGATCGACCGGCTCGTAGCCCGGGGCGTGCGGACCGAGGACGAACTCCTCGAAGAACCAGGTGGTGTGGGCCCGGTGCCACTTGGTGGGGCTCACGTCGGGCATCGACTGGACCGACTGGTCCTCGGCGCTCAGCGGCGCCGCGAGCGCCTCGGTCAGGTTCCGAACGGCGAGGAACCGTTCGACCTGACCCTCGGCGTGCGGGAGCAGTCCAGGTGGCGTGGCCACCGGGTGAGCATAGGCATCCACCACGCCCTTCCCCACCAGACCCGACTGGTTCTGGTCGTGACCCGGGCTCGTTCTGGTCGTGGGCCCGACTGGTTCTGGTCGTGGGGAGTGCTGCTGGAGCGCGTGTGCCACTACCAGAAGCCGTGGCGACGTCGGCCCGTCGCTCGTCGCAGGCGTTCCTACACTCGGGCCATGGCCACCGAAGCTCCCACTGAAGATCCCCGGCCCGAGGGGCTCGACCGTGCTCCCTCGGTGGTGCTGGTCAACACCGGCGACGGCAAGGGCAAGAGCTCGGCAGCGTTCGGGGTGATGCTGCGCGCCATTGGACGGGGGTGGCCGGTGGCGGTGGTGCAGTTCGTGAAGTCCGGCAAGTGGAAGACCGGCGAGGAGAAGCTGGGGCGGGAGCACGGGGTCCACTGGCGCAACGTCGGCGATGGCTTCACCTGGGACTCCGACGACATCGAGCACGACAAGGCACTCGCTCGTGCCGGTTGGGAGGAGGCCGCCGCTCTGATCGCCGGCGGCCAGCACCGGCTGGTGATCCTCGACGAGCTGACCTACCTGTGCACCTGGGGCTGGGTCGACACCGCCGAGGTCGCGGCGGCCATACGCGATCGGCCCGAGAAGGTCAACGTGATCGTCACCGGCCGAGATGCACCCCAGGAGCTGATCGACGTGGCCGACACCGTCACCGAGATGCGCAAGATCAAGCACGC
>JAAZBK010000306.1 GCA_012513855.1 Acidimicrobiales bacterium | reverse complement strand
GCGGTGCCGTCGAAGCGGGCGAGCGCCCACTCGTCCTTGGGGAAGTGGGCGGGCACCCAGTCGAGGATCACCCCGATGCCGGCCTGGTGGAGGGTGTCGATCAGGAAGGCCAGATCCTCGGGGGTGCCCCACCGGGCGGCCGGCGCGAAGAACGACGTGACCTGGTATCCCCACGATCCCCCGAACGGGTGACCCATCACCGGCATCAGCTCGACGTGGCTGAAGCCGAGGTCGGTGACGTAGGCCGCCAGCTCCGGGGCGATCTCGCGAAAGGTCCGCTCCCTCTCGGGCTCTGCCGGGTCCCGCCGCCACGAGCCGGCGTGTACCTCGTAGATCGACATGGGGCCGGTCCAGGGGTCTGTGCCCCGTCGCCGGTCCATCCAACCCTGGTCGCCCCACCGGTGCTGGTGGCGGTGGACGATCGACGCCGTGCTCGGCGCCCCTTCGGAACGGAACGCGAGCGGGTCGGCGTGCTCGACGGTGGTCCCGTCGGGCCCGGTCACCGCGAACTTGTAGCGGTGGCCCTCGTCGACGAACGGGAGCGTCACCTCCCACACCCCGGCGTCGTCCCACGGCGACCGGTGCATGCGGTGCTCGCCCACCACCCAGTGGTTCCAGTCGCCCACCACCGAAACCGCTAGGGCCGACGGCGCCCACACCGCGAACCGCACGCCGCCTTCGGCCAGGACGTGGGCTCCGAGCCGGTCGTGCAGCTCGAGGTGGCGACCGGTCTCCAGCAGGTGGAGGTCGACGTCTGTGACGTCAGGTGTCACGGGAGCTGAGCGCCTGGCGGACCGCGTCGGCGACGTCCGACGCGAGGACGGCCCCCAGCTCCGCGGGCAGACCGATCGACCAGTTGGGCCAGGCGTCGATGGTGCCGGGCATGTTCGGCCGCTCGGCCATCTGGGCGAGGTCCTCGAGGGTCGCCGCCACCACCAACGACGGTGACGACGCGAGCAGTCGGTAGAGCGCGGCCATGAGCTCGCCGTGGCTCGCTCCCTCCCAGGCCCCGATCCACCAGCGCAGACGGTCGACGGCGGCCCAGGTGTCGGCCTCGTTGGGCGACAGTTCCAGTCGGTTCTGGTCGGCGAGGTCGCTGCCGCTGAGGAGACCGACGGTGGTGGCGAGGTCGTGGGTGGTCAGCGCGGCCATCGACATCTCGGGGAACTCGTGGGGGTGACGGGTGTCGAGCGACATGATCCGGTACGACAGCATCGAGCGGTCGGCCAGGGCGGCTGGGACGCTTGGCGGGACCGTGCCCAGGTCTTCGCCCACCACGAACACGCCGGCCCTGTGCGCCTCTATCGCCACGATGTCGAGCAGCTCGTCCAGTTCGTAGCTGACGTACACGCCGTCGGGCGGCGACCCCACCTCCGGGATCCAGAACAACCGCTCGAGCCCCATGACGTGATCGATGCGGATGCCAGCGGAACCGGTGACCGCGCTGCGGACCGCACGTACGAACGGTTCGTAGCCGGCGTTGCGGAGGCCGGCAGGGTGGAACGGGGGCAGTCCCCAGTCCTGGCCGAGCGTGTTGAACTGGTCGGGCGGGCAGCCGATGCGGGTTCCGTCGAGCACGTAGCACTCGGGCCACAGCCAGGTGTCGGCGCCGGCCCGGTCGGTACCCACCGCAACGTCCTGGATCACGTTGCCGCCGATGGCCACCAACTGCTCCTCCAACAGGAGCTGGAGCCAGGCGTGGAAGCGCTCGTCGTCAGATGGCTCGGTGATGGAGGGCTCGGTGATGGCGGACCCGTCGGGTTCGTGCGATGCCGCCTCGATCGCAGGGGGCGTGCCCTCCGCGGCCTCGGCCAGCACGCAGTAGCGGGCGTAGCGCCGGTTGACCGGGTCGTCGAGCCATGCGTCGACGCGCTCCGTCAACGCTGCGTCTCCCGAGACGTCCCACAACGCCCGCAGGGCCTCTCGCTTGAGCGGCCACGCGGCGCCGCGGTCGATCGACCGGTCGCCGTTGAGCTGCTGGGCGCGGCCGGCCAGGTCGGCCAGGGTCCGGTACAGGGCCTCGGCGTCGGTGCCCGGCGCCAGCGGCGTTGCCGCGAGGACCGCGTCGACGCACAGGTACAGCGGGTTCCGGAAGATTCGACTGGACGCGAAGTACGGGCTCGGTTGCGGGTGCGGCCCCGGGATGGCGGCGTGGAGGGGGTTCAGCATCAAGAACCCCCCAGCCATCCAGTCGGAGATGCGTCGGGCGTCGCGAAGGTCGCCGTGACCCCACGAGTCGGTCGACCGGGCCGAGTAGAGCTGGGCGGCCACCACCCAACTCCGCTCCGGCACGGGCGTGCGCGCCGGGGCGTGGAGGACGAGGACCGGACGTCGGTCACCGTCGAGCACGGCCTGGTGGTAGCCGAAGGGAAGGTCGTCGGGAACGTGGTCGCCCAGCACCACCTCGCTGCCGTCTTCGAGCTGGAGGGTGGCACCGCTCAGCCGGTCGGCCGGTTGGCCAGCGCGGACCCGCAGCACGTCGGCGAAGCGGCCCGGCCGGGGCTCGGCCAGGAGACTGGTGACGTGGGCGACGGCCCAGTCCGGCGAGGAGCGCTCGGTGCCGAGCGCGTCGACGTAGCTGGTGAGGATCACCACTTCGTGAGGCGGTTGGTGTCGGCCGGGTCGTACAGGCAGACCACGTCGGCGAAGCACCGAAGGCGCATGGCGGCCTTCAACATGGCCGCACCCGAGCCGGCTTCGGGCAGGTGGGAGGTGATGACCACGTAGGGGGCGGGGTCGG
>JAAZBK010000305.1 GCA_012513855.1 Acidimicrobiales bacterium | reverse complement strand
GTCAAGAGCATCGTCGACGCCCCCGCCGCCGACCAGGAGATCCCCTTCGAGATCGTCGGAGGCTGACTGGCCCTGGACTTCATAGGGTCACAAAGGCGCCGACACGACCCGTTGCCGAGTTCCCGACCCGGTGTTACAGTAGCCGCCAGTCTTGGAGAGGACCGTCCGTGATAAAGCAGAAGACTTTATCCAGGATAGTTGTCGGCGGCAGTGCGGGTTTCTTGCTCTTCGCAGGGATGATGGCGACCACCTCACTTCGATCCGACCCGGGCGAGCAGATTTTGACCGATGACATGTCCGACACGGCGGTCACGAAGGCTGCTTCAAGACCACCCAGTCTCAAGGCCGAACATGCGTCATCTGACGTGGACGGTTCGGTCACTCCGATCATGGTGGATGATACTCGGTGTACAGACGGAGTGGCATACGAGCTGCCATCAGCGCAGGCTCAGCCACAGGCGGTCGATGTGGCCGGTTGGTACGTTAATGCAGGCGGGGATCTGGCGGGCACGATGGCTCAGTTGACTGTATTCGATGCGACTGAGCAGAGTGAAGGTTGGCTAAGCGAAGCCACTCACAACTCCGTACTATTTCCGGACGGATCAGCTGCGGTGGAGTGGACCGTAGAGGATCGGATCGTGGCTACAATCTCGGTAAAGCGGATATCCCCATCTGAGCTTTCCGCATTAGTGGCGGATATCACCGTAGACGCCATAGACCCAGAAGAGTTTCAGTGGGTCGAGAGACCAGCGAGGACTGCTCAGCTCATGGGTTACTCGTGTCGCATCGACGGTGACTTTGTCGGGGTAGAGGTAATCGTGGGCGATAGACCTACCCAAGTGGAATATGCGTTCAATACTGATCCTACATCCGCGTCTTCCGATGGTTCGCATGCCGTGTTGACCTTCAACCGGCACGATGATCAGGCAATCAACCTCCGCTCGGTGACCGCCGCGGAGTGGCGTGTCCTGATTGAGAGATCTAGGACTGAAACAGATCAGCGCTGACACTATCAGTGCCACAGGCAGGTGTTATGAGACGTCCGAACCTAGCGTCAGTTGTGATCGCGATCTGCTTGTGCTGTATGTCACTGGTATGGACACCGCAACGTGCGGGCGCGATCTGTGGTCTGAACGATGAGTTCACGTATCCAATTTCGACAGCTTGGGGCGTGGAACAAGGCTAGGGTGACCCGCAGTGCGGCTCGTCCGGGAGTGCATATCCGTACGGGGACGACGGACACTACCGCGGTCGAGTCTTAGACGTGCTGACCGATGGAAGTTGCGTTGATGTCAGGTACTCCGACGGTCTGTATAACGGGATACAAGCAACAAGCTACGACGCTTCCGGTATCGTCTACCACTTCTATGACCAGACCGGCGACTTCGCGGCGTACGTACGGCTGGAGCGAGACCAAGGCACAACCGGCTGGTACCTTTCCACGGGCTACTGACTTGAGGATCGTTACCACATCCGCAGCGGGAATGTGCCGCGCCTTCAATCAACTGGTGAAGACTCCTCGTAGGTGCCCCGTCTCGGTTGGGCATGCGCTGCCTGTGCGTGTTGGTCAGGCGGGCTTGCGGGCTCTGATCACGTAGTGGGCGTAGGGGGTGAGCGGTCCGTCGATGCGGTCGGCCCGCTCGACCTCCATGCCGTGCTTCTCCATCAGCGACGCCATCTCGGCCGGGGGACGGCAGTGGATGGGCTCGGGGCCGGCCACGATGCGGTCGTGGATGCGGTTCCAGTGGTACTTCCACGCCGGTCCACGGTCGAGGTCCTTGATGATCACCACGCCGCCCGGGCGGACCACCTCGGCCACCGAACGGACCACGTCGGCGTGGACGTCGGCGGGGAAGTGGTGCATGGCGTCGCAGACCAGGACGGCGTCGTAGAGCCGCCCACCGGTGAGGCCGTCGAGTTGGGTGGCGTCGCCCTGGCGCAGCGACACACGGGGGCTGAGGTGGTGGGTCCGGGCGATCAGCTCGACCTTCACCGGATCGAGGTCGACCCCCTCGAAGCGCAGGTTCGGCTCCAACTCGGCCACGTAGCGCTCCAGCATCGAGAGGCCGCTACCGAGCGACAACACGGTGCCGGTGAGTCCCTCGAACTCCGCCGCGATCGGACCCATGGGGGCCACCACGTAGCGGGCGGCCACGAAGGCCCTGGCCCCCACGGGTGCGCCCCGGTAGCTGCCGAACGCCCGGCGGACGGCCCTGAGGTCGATGCTCATCGGGCGAGGGGTACCGGTGACGCGCGCAAGACGTCGACCCTACCGGTCTGCACCGTTTCGACCGAACACCCGAAACGAGGGATCGGTGCGCCGCGGCAGCCTCAGGTCAGGCCCGGCCGTCGATCTCCGCACCGGCTGCCGGGTGGCCGCCCGTGGCGACCCAGTACGCCCGGGCGTCGGCTTCGGCGTTCGAGCGAGCCTGGGAGACGATCCCCGCCAAGGCCAGGAACAGGTAGATCAGGTACCACCACCAGTCGTCCTCGATTCGGGCGGTGATGGCCTTGTTGGTGAAGTCTGCGGTCTCGAGGGCTCCGACCAGGAGCATGGCGCCGCCAACGATGGCCGTGGCACCGGCGGTGGCGCTGACCACCACGAGCACTATGCGAGGCAGGTTGGTGACGATGGCCAGCACCGCCGCCGCGATCCCGATCAGGATGCCGACCAGCGCCACGAGCCAGTTCCAGCTCACGCCGAGGGCGACCATGAGCGACGCTCCCGCCGCGAATCCGAGCGAGCCCATGCTCAAGGTGATGGCGACCTCGTAGTACAGGTATGCCAACCCGGCGAAGACCAGGGCGACGAAGAAGCCGACCAGCCAACCCACCGGTTTGGCCAGCAGGGCGTCGCCGGTGAGAGCGGCGACCACACCGGCCCCGAGGCTGAACCCCACGAAAGCACCCCAGATGGGGATGACCAGGCGGAAGGCCCGGTACCCGCTGAAGCAGAACACCGTTCCAGCCAGAAGCGCAACGAGACCCACCGCGATGTCTTCCATGGCGCGCACAGTAACCCTGGGATCTCATCACCGGGCCGGAAACCGGATCCGGCGGATCCGGGTCACGCCGCCGCCCACACAACAGCGAACGTCACCGAGTTGGTGGCGAGGTGGAGGAGCGCCGGGGAGAGGAGGCTCCCGGACCGCTCCCGCAGCCAGGTGAACACCACGCCGGCGGCGGTCGTGGCGGCGAAGGTTCCCGCAGCCGCCGCCAGGCGGCTCACCTCGACGTCGCCGGCTGAGCCGGTCTGCCAGGTCGGGAGCACGTGCCACAGGCCGAAGAGCGCTGCGCCGACTGCAGTGGCCAGGGCCGGGGGCCACACACGGCGCATCAGGGCGTGCATCACCCCGCGGAATGCGAGCTCCTCCACCAGGACGGTGGCCAGGGGGATGGTCACCAGGGTGCGGATCAGCATCTGTTGGACGTTGACGTCGGTCCGATCGTCGGACACGACTCCCGTCAGCCCACCGATGATGATCACCACCGACGCAACCGCGAACGCCCCGGCCCCCACCCGTAGCCCGTCCCTGGCCAGACGAGGATCCAGGCCCAGGTCGACGCGATCGAGCCCTGCCCCCAGGGCGACGAGTCCGGCTGCTGCCCCGATGGCGAGGTTGAACCAGAAGTGCCACCCGTCGGGGACCACCGTCGACCTGATCACGTTGGCAACGGCGAGCGTGCCGACCAGGGCGGCGAGCCAAGCTCCTGCGCCGTGGCCCGATGCTCGTCCCGGATCGGGAGGCGGTTCGCTCGGCGGCGCGCTCGACGGCGTCACGGTTCGTCGAAGAGGAACAATTCGAGTCGGTCGGTGTCGGCGTCGGTCCAGCCGTCCGGCGGGGACACCTGGGTCCAGGCGTCGACGTAGTCGAGGCGGTAGTCGTGACCGAACCCGGGAGGAGCGCTGAAACCGGCCATCAGGTCGAAGACGCCCTGGGTCCAGGTCACGAACGGGAACCAACGCCCGTCGGACGTGACGCCCTGCCCCCGCGGATCGTCCATCCACTCCGGTGGCGACCACAGCCAGTCGAGGCCCCAGTAGGTGACCGGGTCGGTGGGATGCTGGAAGTACAGGACCCGGGGCACGTCCCAGGTGCGGACGGTCACGGGCTGGTTGGGATCGCGGGTGGCGAAGCGGACGATGCGGCCGTCGTCGAACACCGGTGCCCACGATGGCGAACCAGCGTCGCGCTCCTCGGTGATCTGCCTCAGGATCGGGTTGGCGTTGGCCGCTCCCACGAGGAGTGCGCCGTCCGTTCGGAGCGCCATGTTGGTGAGCGATGTCTGGGCGTCGGGGCCGACGAACGCGGCCTCAGCGCCGAACGAGCCCAGGCTCAGCCCGAACACCAACAGCTTCGGCCGATCGTCGGCCGGCAGGACGCTCCAACGCTCGTAGACCTCGTTGAACAGCTCGGTTCCCGCCTCCGAGGCCTTGTCGAGATCGGTGATGAAGGAGATCCAACTCGGCAGGAAGGAGTACTGCATCGAGACGATGGCGGTGTCGCCGCGGTAGATCTGCTCGATCGACTCGGAGGCGTCGGGATCGATCCAACCGGTACCGGTGGACGTGGCGACCACCAGGACCTCCCTCTCGAAGCCTCCAGCGCGCTCCAGGTCGTTCACCGCCAGCTCTGCCCGCTCCTCGGCCGAGTCGGCCGAGCGCAGGCCCGCGTAGGCGCGCACCGGTCGCTCGAGGTCGGCGTCGCTACCCCAGAACCGTTCCAGGTCCGCGGTCGTGGTGGCGGCCGACACGAAGTTGCGACCCTGGTAGCCGAGGTTGTCCCATTCGACCAGAGACCCGGGGCCACCGGACGCGGTGGTCTCTTCGGGAGCCGACACGCCGTCGTGGGTGCCGGTGTCGAACGCTCCGAACGTGGTGTTGGCCCAACTCGTGAACTGAGAGAACGCGACGTCGCGGAGCAACAGGACCCCGACCACCAGGATCAGCGCGACGGTGAGCGGCTGGGCCACCGCTCGTGGGAGATGGCGACGGTTCCAGCGGTCGAGCGCCCTTACCAACCCGCCGATCAGTCGTCCGAACGTGACCAGCATCAGCGTGAGGATGACCGTGACCACGAGCATCGGGATCACGGCGGTGCTCCCGAGGTGGTCCATGTCGACCAGGTCGCGCTGGTCGTTCTGCGTGCCGAGCCACCGAAGCGAACCTGCCACCACGGCCACGCCGGCCAGTGCCGCGAGCCCGAGGCGCAGGTGCTTCATGGACCGCCCGGGGATCCTCCGCTCGGATCGACGGATCGCCGCCCGGACCAGGCGCCCGGCGAGCGTGCCGATCGCGTACCCCACCGCCGAGCAGATGGCGCTGACCGCAGCCTGGATCACCCATGCACGGGGCAGCAGCGATGGGGCGAGCGATTCCCACCAGAACACCAGGGCCAACACGGCCCCTCCGGTGGTCGGTTCCTTGGTGAAGGTGCGCAGCACGCGCCTCGCCCGCGGCCTTCGTCGAGGTCCTGTAGTCGCTTCTGCAGACACCACGGCCCCCTGGTCCAGGATTTGAGGATCGCACCCTAATGCCGAGGTCATGCCCGGTACGGGTGATTCGTCCGGTCACTCCGGGCGGGACGGATCCAGCCGGCGCAGGCGCTCCTTGGCCTGGGTGCGACGCAGGTACACGCCCAGCATCAGGATCAGGTTCACGCCGCTGACGGTCACCGCCCAGTAGAACGACCCGTAGTCGAAGATCGTGCCGGGCGGGGGTCTGCCCGGCAGTGAGTCGCGGAGCGGCGGGAGGGCGAAGAGGACGCCGACGAAATAGCCGAACACCCAGAACGGCACCTCGACCATCCAGATGACCACGGCCCAGATGATGAGCAGACCCATCACCGCCAGCACCCACATGAGCAGCATCAGCCAGATCGCGTAGACCGTGGTGGTGAGGGTCCGGTCGGCGTTCCACCGGATCACGGTGAGCGCCTGCGGACCTTCCTCGGCTTCGGTTGCCAGACCAGCGCTCAGGTTGAAGTCGTCGATGACCGACCGGGCGCCGACATCCACCAACTGAGGTTCGGGGTCGCCCGCCGATTCGTCGTTCAGCACGACGATCAACGACCCGCGGTAGCGGTCGAACGGGTACCGGTTGGTGCTCCCCTCCTCGAGGGGGAGCGTGGCCTCGAACGGGATCGGCGAGTCGCCGACCTCGTAGGCGCGCGTGGTGGCTCCGCTCAGGTTGTTGAGCACCACCGAGATGGGTACGGCCAGCCGCCCGTTGTCGTCCTCGAGGTCCTCGGCGGGATCGACCACGATCCGCACCCTCAGCTCGCCTGCGGTGGGCGACAACCCGAGAGCGGTGGCCGTGACCCGACTGATGTCGGGCGCGGCGGGTGCCGGCTCGATCAGCTGGTGCACCGGCGTGGGGTCGGCGCTCAGGATCGCCACCAACGCCACCAGGGGACCGAGTGAGAGGCACGAGACCACGATCAGCGCCACCACCTGAGCGCGGCTCTTCTGGGCCACCCAGGGCCACAGGGCGCGCTGGGCGTCGATCGAAGCCATGGCCGCAACCACCGCTGCCGCCTTCTCGGCCTCGGGCGTCCTTGCACCAGCCTCGCTGTCGCCGGCGCCGGCGTCACCAGCGTCGGTCGGCTCCGCGACGTCGTCGGCCTCCCGCCCGGTCGCGGCTTCGACGACCTCTTGGGCGGTGGCCTCCACCGCGGCCTGGCCGGGTGGGTCGGGCTCGCCGGCCCCCGCACCGTGGCCGGGTTCGGGGCGCTCGTCGGGTTCGTCGGCGCCAGTGGACCCGCCAGTGGTCATCGCGGCACCCTACCGAACCGTCTCGTCCGGATCGGGTCCATCCCGGTGGCCGTCGTGGTGGTCGTGGATCTCCCCTCGTGGCAGCAGCTCGACGTTCATCCACACGTCGTAGGGAAGGTCGGACAGCCGACGTCGCAGGGCGTTTCGCACCTCGTGCTCCTGGGCCACGGTGACCGACGGATCCACCGTGCCCTCCACCTCGACGTAGAGGCGCGGGCCCAGCTTGGTGACGCGGACCTCTGGAGGGGAGAGGTCGAACCCGGTCCGGACCGCGGCCACCGCATCGGCCACGGCCGCTTGGATGTTCCCGTCGGGCGCGCTCTCGATGAGCTCGAGGACGGTCGACCGGATCATCCGGATCGGCCCGGGAGCGAACGCTATGCACGTGATGACCACCATGACCGGATCGACGTAGGGCGACGCCTCGTCCCACTCGATCCCTGCACCACCGCCAGCAGGGAGAAGCCGACGATCATGCCGGCGCCACGCAGGGCCGCGACCCGCCAGGCCGTGGCCTCGGCCACGAGGATGTCCGAAGCGCCACTCTCCCCGTGCAGCCATCGCCACGTCGCCACCGAGCCCACCGTGGCGATGACGCCGACGGTGAGCAGGCCCTCGGCCATGGTGTTCACCATGGCTCGGATCGCTGCTCGTGCCTCAGGTCTGACCGCCAGCGCGGGAACGGCCGACACCAGCGCCTGGATGATGGCCCGTCCCAGGCTCATGGCCCCGATCAACCCGAGCGACAGGAGGAGGAGCGCCCGCCGCCTGCGCTCCGCCAACGCCAACGCGGCCACGGTGCTCGCCACGGTGATGATGAGGATCACCGAGGTTGCGCGTCGGAAGAGGACGAGGGCCTGTTGGGCTCGTGCGACCAGGGTCTCGGCGGACGAGATGTGCTCGCTGTCGTAGACGACGAGCTGCCCGAGGTCCGGCGGGAGGGAGCGGCCCAGGAGCTCCTCCAGTTCGAGGATCTGAGCGCTCGGGTCACCAGCAGGATCGAGGTCAGGCACCTCGATCCTGGTGAGCAGACCCGCACCCTGGACCAGCTCCAGGGCCCGACCGACCACGGGGAGCAGGTTGACCGACACCGTCCCGGAGTCGACGCTCACCCCGCTGCTGAGACTGCCGCCGTCCAGGACCCGCATGGCGGAGCGGTGGCTCCGTTCGGCCGCACCCACGATGAGCTGCCGGGTGGCATCGTCGCTCAGGAGGCGGCTGATGCCGTCGTGGACCACCGGGCGCACCGCCCCCACCACCAGCCCGGCCACCGGCGCCATGTCGGTCGGAAGCCTGTCCTCCACGAACGCGGTAGCTGGTATGGCGTCGAAGATCTGGTCGGTGAGGTGGCTACTGAGCCCGTCGACCACAGCGGGCTCCGAAAGGGCGTTGTCCACCGACCGGGCCACCGTGTCGGTGTCGAACAGGGTCCAGATCCGACGTGAGGTTGCCGGCAGCGAGGAGGCCTAGCCGCCGGCCAGACCACAACCCGTTGAACACCGATCCGGCATCGCGGATGGCGTCGATCACCCAGCCGAAGAGACGCCGCCTCAGCTTGCCGAAGACCGTCAGCGTCACGGCGACCACCGCGACCGCGATGAGCAGTGGGAGCAACAGGCCGGTCGGGTCGTGTGCGAGGCCCAGATCGAGGTCGAGGTCGAGCGACGCCACTCCGGCCAGCGCCATCACCGCGACCAGGATGACCTGGAGGACCAGGCCGCCGATCCCGTCGAGGGCTCCGACGGCGAGCGCCGATCCGGCTGGGAGTCCGAAGCGTTGGTAGAAGCGAACGTTCAGCGCTACCCGCCCGGCGCCGCCGGGCACCACCAGGTTGACGTAGCCCACGGCGAGCTGGAGTGCGTACAGAGGACCGATCGGGATCGGAACCGGCGAGGCCCCGAGCGACGAGAAGGCTTGCGCGAACCGGGGGATCTGTCCGACGAAGATCGCCAGCACGATCAGCAGCTTCGATGATTCCTGGACCTGATCCCATAGGAGGTCCGTGTCGATGTCGGAGGCCACGGCCCAGAGCGCGGCCACCGCCACCGGAAGCAGCGCCACCTGTAGTGCGGCGAACGGCTTGACCCGCTTGACCGGTGCGAGCACCGGCTCGGACACGCCGGCGGCGGCCGCGGCAGCAGCGCGCAGGGCCGGTAGGTCTGGCGCGGCCTCGCGCTGAGCCGCGGTCAGCGTCGCCGGCTGGAGGAAGCTGACGACCTCGCCCAACTCTTCGCCCAGGTGATGGTGGGCCGCTTCGATCGCAGCGTCCTGGCCGTCGACGAGAGTCGACGTCACCAACGCCTGGGCCCGGTCGATCCGACGTTCGGGCGCATCGGCTTCTCCGCCGACCTCGAAGTCGACCAGGGCGAGTCGGTCTCCGTCGTCGACCAGGTGGTGGGAGTCGACCCGACCGTGGTGCAGGCCGCCGCCGTGCAAGTGATCGAGCAGGGGCCACAGACGAGGTCCCAGTGGTGCACGGTCCTGGGCAGGGATCTCCGCCACCGGTCGACCGTGGGGCGAGCGCATCACCAGGGCCGCGTCGCCGTCCGGCAGGCGCAGCACGCGCACGATCCGATCGGTGGGCACCCCGGCGTTGCCGGCCAGGAGCGTGGTGAGGGCGAGGTGGCGGACCTGGCGGTGAGCACCCACCACCACCGGGTCACCGACGTGACGGAACCAGACCTGCCGGAGAGCGTTCGCCACCAGGCGCGTCCGGCCGTCGGCCACCGACCGCACCTCCACGGCGATGTCGCCGTCGTCGTCGGCTCCCGAGTAGCGCTGCTGGCCTGAGGGCCCGGGCGGGGCGGCGGTCAGCAGCCCGACCGTCAACCCTTGATCCATCAAGGTGGCCCTGAGCTGATGGAGGTCGCGGGTTCGCACGGGGGCGGGCGCCGCCAGCGCGAGGAGCGCGGCCAATCCCGACAGGAGCGCGGCGGCGGCGATGGTGCCGGTGGGGGTGGCGGCGCCGGCGAGGACCGACGCCAAGAGGGAGGCCTTGACCGCGGTGCGGGCGACGCCGGCTGCGGACCCTCGGAGGTGGCCGGCCAGCGCGAGCAGAGCGGCGCAGGGAGCCAGGACCCACGCTGAAGGGGCCCACGCTCCGGTGGTGTCGATCTGGTCGACCCAGTCCTCGAACGAGCCGGGGCCGATGGCCGCCAGCAACGCCGCCGATGCCGCCCCACGCACCGTCGCGGCGAGGCCGACCGCGAACGTCCGTCGTGAGAAGCGGGCCGCGACGACCCCGACGACGGGGAGGAGCAGCGCTGGGAGGAGCGCAACGATCAGGAGCGACTCGGTGACGATGGTGGGAAGGGCGGCGGTGAGCGCCGTGAACCGGCGCTCGAGGCGGGCGGGTGGGTCGGCGAGCGCCCACGCCGCCCAGAACGCCGCGACGGCCGGGACGAGGGCCGCGATGGCGGCCGGGACCGAACGCCTGCCAGCGGGACCGTCCTCGAAACAGAGATCCCCACCCCGCCTCGTCGGACACCGCGTCATGCTCGCGCGGCGGATCCTCCGGGGCGGCGATCTCCGTCTTCCGGCGGTGAGGGCGGGGCCGGCACGAGGGAGATGGCACCCAGACCTGCGAGGGCGATGGCGTAGAGCACCGCCGCAACCCAACGCCCGGATCCGGCGGGGGAGCCGTGGTGGGCGGTGACGACCCACAGGCCGTGGAGGTGGACGACGATCAGGATCGCGGCAGCGAACACCGCTCCGACGGTGGCCAGCTGTTGCTCGCCGGACCAGGAGATCCGGGGGGTCCTGTCCGCCTTCGGGTCGCTGAGGTCGGATGCCCCGGCGGGGGGAGCGGAGACGGTGGCGAGCACGATGCCCCCGAGCAGGAGCGGGAGCGCGTACCGACCCTGCCAGAAGAAGCCGATGGGCGGGAGGCTCAACCCCTCGGCGGTCACGTTCATCATCAGGCCACCGGCCAGGGCGACCACGCTCAGGACCGCCATCCGCACGCGGGTGCGGTCGGGGCCGGCGGTGGTGGTGGCGCCCGAAGGGAGCGGATGGTCGGTTCGGTCCCTCGTCAACAGGACCACACCGACTGCGATGACCAGGACGACGACCGCGCACCACACCCCGGCGGCGACGGGGGAGACCCCGCTGTCGTTGGTACCGAACACGCCGACGCTCTGGTGCAGGTACCAGGGCAGCCAGCCGAGCGCGGTGGCGAAACCCGAGCCGGCACGATCCGGCAGCGGGAACTCCCGGGCGATGTGGGCCAGCCAGGCGCCCGACACCGCGATCGCCGCCGCCAGTGCTGTCCCCCAGACCCGCACGTCGCGTCGCGCCGCCAGCACCCGGGCCCGGCCGGGCCCGGCGGCGACCGTGCCGATGGCCAGCACCGCCACCGCGAACGCGGGACCCAGGCCCCGGCAGAGGGCCAGCACCACCAGCGCGCTGCCCAGCCGCCGCACCAGCCGGCCGGTGAGCGGACCGTCCAAGGTCGCCTCGTCGGCGGTGGCGAGGACCGCCACCGCGGTCCACGCGCTGAGGGCCGCGGCGATCTCGACAGCACTGGGGTTGGTGGATCCGGCCAGGTAGAGGACCCCTGGCGTCACGCAGGCGAGCAGGCCCACCGTCGCCAGCCGTCGGCGTTGCGACGTGGCCACGGTGCGGAACGCCGAGGCCAGTAGCGCCGCGGTGGCCACGACGCCCACCATCCGCATGGCGCGTGCCCCGGCGACGTGCTCATCGAGCAGGGTCGGCAGCCCCACCAGCGCGTAGAAGAAGGGCTGCCCCCTGTACTGGACGGTCTCTGCCTCGACGGTGGCCGGCCCGCCGGCGGTGGCCTCGGACGCCAGATCGGGACACGGCGGAGAGGGCAGGGCCATCGCGTCCTGGGGGGCGCCGTCGAGCAGCGGACCGACGTGGCAGAGGAAGTTCTGCTCGGCTGGCTCCCCGTACATCGGCGGCACGTCGACCGTGAGCAACAGGGGAGGCCCGGGCCTCTCCTGGCGGCCGGTGAACTCGCCCCGCACCACCGCCACGGCCCGCCGTGCCTGGGACACCTCGTCGGGTCCGGTGAACAGCGGCGTGGCGAACGCCCACACCCCGGCGGCCAGCGCCAGGAGCGCCACGAGGAACGCCCAGCACCCCAGTTCTGAGCGTCGTCGCACCTGGCCGGACCGGGACATGGGGTAGGAGGTGCTCCTGACGGATCGAGGTTCGCTCGGGCTCGAAGGGTCTGTGGTCCGAACGGTGGTCACCAACCGGAAACGTAGGTGGCTCGGCTCCGGGTGCCGCTCCTTTGGCCGCTCGTGAGCAGCATCACTAAGGTTCCAAATCGTGTCAGAGTTCCTCCGCGACTACCTGACGGTCGCCATCTTCGCCGCTGTGGCCATCGGGCTCCTGCTCGTCGTGCTCGCCCTCGGGAAGTTGATCCGGCCGGTCCGTCCGCAGGCCGACAAGTACCTCACCTACGAGAGCGGCGTCGACGCCGTGGGCACGGCGTGGGACCAGACCCCCGTGCGGTACTACGTGTTCGCCCTCCTCTTCGTCCTCTTCGACGTCGAGGCGGTGTTCATCTTCCCGTGGGCCATCCAACTCGAGACCTACGGCTGGTTCGGCGCCATCGAGATGTCGGTGTTCATCGTCATCTTGGCCCTCGGCCTCCTCTACGCCTGGCGCAAGAAGGTGCTGCAGTGGCTGTAGCAGCCCCGATCCCCGCAACCGTCCCATCTGGAAGGCGCTGAAATGGGCCTCGTAGAGAGCGGCAAGCTCCCCAAGCCGTTGACGTCGTTGCTCAACACGTCGCGCAAGTACTCCATCTGGATCTTCCAGTGGGGCCTGGCCTGCTGTGCCATCGAGATGGGCGCGGCCCTGGGGTCGCCCCGCTACGACGTCATGCGCCTGGGCGTCATCCCGTTGCCGGCCAGCCCACGCCAGGCCGACCTCGTCTGCTTCTCGGGCACCGTCACCGACAAGATGGTCCCGTCGATCCGCCGGCTCTACGACCAGATGCCCGATCCCAAGTACGTGATCTCCATGGGCTCCTGCGCCAACTGCGGTGGTCCGTACTGGGACAGCTATTCGGTCACCAAGGGCGTCGACCAGATCGTGCCCGTCGACGTCTACGTGCCCGGTTGCCCGCCCCGGCCCGAGGCCCTGCTGGAGGGCATCGTGCTGCTCCAGGAGCGCATCGGCAAGGAAGACATGGCCGAGCGCTGGAGGGGTGAGCCAATTGTCGTCTCCTGAAGCCCCGGCCACCGAAGAAGCAGAAGCCCCGGTCACCGACGAGGTGCGCGAGGAGGTCCTGGCGGAGCTCCGCGAAGACCTGGGCGACGCCATCGTCGGCACCCACATCGTGCCTGGTCAGGACCTATGGGTCCGGGTCACCAAGGACGCCTGGCAGCAGGCCGGGTTCGCACTGCGCGACGGCGCCGGCTTCAAGATGTTCGAGTTCGTCTCGGCCATCGACTGGCTGCCCAGCCCCTGGGGCAAGAGCGAGGATTCGCCCACCGACGAGGTGGTCGAGACCGAGCCGGCCGAGATCGTCACCGGCTACGCAGGTGGAGACACCCGGTTCCAGGTGTTCGCCCGGGCCCACTCCCAGACCCGCAAGATGGGCGTGACCCTCAAGGTCGACGTGCCCGAGGACGACTTCAGCCTCCCCACCTGGATCCCGGTCTTCGCCGGAGCCAACTGGCACGAGCGCGAGACCCGCGAGATGTTCGGCATCGACTTCGTCGGGCATCCGCACCTGGTCAACATCTATCTTCCCGGAGAGTTCGAGGGACACCCGCTCCGCAAGGACTTCCCGCTGCTGGCCCGCCACGTGAAGCCTTGGCCGGGCATCGTCGACATCGAACCGATGCCGGGCGACGAGAGCGAAGAGGGAGAGGAGGGCTAGCCATGGCTGCCATCACCGATCGCCAGAGGCTCGCCTACGCCAACGCGCAGGCCGCCGACGGCCGCGTCAACCTCGAGTTCGAGACCGACGAGGGCATGACCCTCAACATGGGACCCCAGCACCCGGCCACCCACGGCACGCTGCGCATCGTGGTGAAGCTCGACGGCGAGCAGGTCCTGTCGTGCGAGCCGGTCATGGGCTACATGCACCGTGGCTACGAGAAGCTCACCGAGGTGCGGACCTATCCGCAGGTCACCACCCTCATCAACCGGATCGACTGGCTGGGGAGCTTCGCCAACGAGGTGCCGTTCATCCTGGCCGCCGAACGGCTCATGGAGATCGAGGCGCCGCCGCGGGCCCAGTGGATCCGCACCGCCCTCTTCGAGCTCTCCCGCATCGCCAACATCTCGCTCTTCGTGGGCGACATGGCCCTGCACATCGGCGCCATGACGGCCGCCTTCTACGCCTTCCGCGACCGCGAGTTCGTGCTCAACCAGATCGAGGCGGCCACCGGTGGCCGCTTCCACCCCAACTTCGACCGCATCGGCGGCCTCAAGGACGACCTGCCCAAGGGCTGGATCGCCGACACCAAGGCCGCCATGGAGCGCATCCGCGACTTCTGCGACGAGATGGAGATCCTGGTCGAGGGCAACGAGATCTTCGAGGCCCGCACCCGCGGCATCGGGGTCATCCCGGCCGAGGTCGCCATGCAGTTCGGCCTCACCGGTGCGAACCTCCGCGCCAGCGGCGTCGACTGGGACCTCCGCCGCGACGAGCCGGTGGGCCTGGCCTGGAACGAGGTCGACTGGAACGTCATCACCCACCCCGACGGCGACTCCTTCGCCCGCTTCTGGGTCCGCCTCCAGGAGATCCGCGAGTCGACCAGGATCGTCGACCAGCTGCTCGACGGACTGCCGGCCGGCCCCTACATGGCCAAGGTGCCCCGCATCATCAAGGTGCCCGAGGGCGAGGCCTGGGTGGCCACCGAGAACCCGCTCGGAGAGATGGGCTACTACGTCGTCTCCCAGGGCGGGCTCGGACCCTTCCGCGTGAAGATCCGCACCGCATCGTTCAACAACGTGTCGGTGGTGCCTTGGGTGTGCCGTGGCGTCTACGTCCCCGACGTCATCACCATCCTCGCCTCGCTCTACTTCATCCTCGGAGACATCGACCGGTGATTTCTCCCTCACTCGTTCGCTTCGCTCACTCCGTTCCGTCGAGTTCTGACGAGCGGCCTGCGGCCGCGCTCAGCGTCCTCGGCGGCGGAGCCGCCTGCGGCGCGCTTGTCGGGGGCTCCGCCCCCGTGCCCCCAGCGGCTGCGCCGGGCCTCGAATCCTCGCCGTCACTCCGGTTTGCTGCCGCCTCCAGCGAGGTCCTCTCGTGACCTCCTCCCTCGTGCTCGGGCTCGAGCTGGCCTACTGGCAGCAGTCGATCCTCCGGTCGCTCGGCATCCTGCTGGCCGTTCTGCTGCCTGCCGGTACGTTCGTCTACCTCTTCCTGTTCAAGATGGTGAGCTTCATGCAGAGCCGTCTTGGACCCATGGAGGCCGGCCCCTTCGGCTCGATGCAGCTGCTCGCCGAGGTCGGCAAGTGGATCCAGAAGGAAGACATCATCCCGGAGAAGGCCGACCGCCTCCTCTTCAAGATCGCGCCCTACCTGGTGGTGAGCACGGTTCTGCTCACCTACATCGTGGTGCCGTTCGGCCCCGACATGATCTTCGCCAACCACGACACGGGCATCTTCTTCGCCCTGGCGGTGTCGTCGATCAGCACCCTCGGCGTGCTCGCCGCCGGCTGGGCATCGGCCAACAAGTTCTCCCTCATGGGTGGCCTCCGCGCCGCCGGCCAGCTCATCGCCTACGAGCTTCCGCTGATCCTCGCCGTGGTGGGCGTGGTCATCCAGGCCGGAACCATGAACATGAGCGGCATCGTCGCCGCCCAGGCCAACGGTGAGATCTTCGGGTTCGACGGGATCGGCAGCCCGTACTTCATCACCCAGTTCCTGGGGTTCGTGATCTTCATGATCGCGGTGCAGGCCGAGCTGGCCCAGACGCCCTTCGACATGCCGATCGCCGAATCCGAGCTGGTCACCGGCTACCTCACCGAGTACTCGGGCATCCGCTTCCTGCTGTTCTTCATCGGCGAGTTCGCCGCCGTCGGTGCGTTCGGTGCCATCGCCGCCACGCTCTTCATGGGCGGGTGGGCGGTGCCGGCGGCCTGGGCCGACCTGAACAACAACATCTTCAACCTGCTCGGCCCGCTGATCCTCATGGCGAAGATGACCCTGGTGGGTGGCTTCATCTTCTTCATCCGGTTCACCATGCCCCGATTCCGAGAGGACCAGCTCCAGAAGTTGGCCTGGACCGTCCTCATCCCCCTGTCCCTGGTCAACATCCTCGCCACCACCATCTTGAAGGTCGCGTTCTGATGGCTCGTGAAGACAAGATCTCGAAGCTGCCCGGCGTCATCCAGGGCATGGGCGTCACCTTCAAGGAGCTGACCCAGACCCTGTGGCCCGGTGAGGGCATGAAGCGCTTCACCCAGCCGCCCTCGCCCGCCAAGGGCGCGGCCACGGTGCAGTACCCCCACGAGAAGGAGACGCCCCCCACCCGGGCCCGTGGCGTCATCGCGCTCCAGGAGGAGAACTGCACCGCCTGCATGCTGTGCGTGCGCAGCTGCCCCGACTGGTGCATCTACATCGAGGCCCACAAGGTCAAGGCCCCGCCCCGTCGCCCCGGCGGCAAGGAGCGGACCGTCTCGGCGATCGACCGCTTCGACATCGACTACGCGCTCTGCATGTACTGCGGCATCTGCGTCGAGGTCTGCCCCTTCGAGGCCATCTTCTGGAGCCCCGAGTTCGAGTACTCCGAGCCCCGCATCGCCGACCTGATCCACGACAAGACCCGCCTGGGCGAGTGGATGGAGACCGTGCCCGAGTTCGAGCCCTACGAGGCCGGTTCCGAGGCCAAGGTCAAGAAGGTGCCTCGCTGATGGGGTTCACGATCCTGGCGGAGGTGGCCAGAAACGCCGACGCCGACGTCCTGGTGGCCCAAAACGTTGCCTTCGGCATCATCGCCGCCATCATGATCTTCTCGGCCATCCGGGTGGTGACCACGTCGAACGTGGTCCACGCCGCCGCATTCCTGGTGATGGTGCTGGCCGGCGCCGCGGCCCAGTTCATCCTGCTCGGCGCCGAGTTCGTGGCCGTCACCCAGGTCATGGTCTACATCGGTGCCATCGTGGTCCTGTTCCTGTTCGGCATCATGCTCACCCGGGCGCCGATGCAGGGCACAGAGAAGTTCACCCGCGACAACTGGAAGGTGGGCGCCCTCACCTCGGTGGTCATGCTGGCGGTGCTCGTCTTCACGCTCGTCGACGGCTTCGGCGAGGACAAGCTGCCCGCCGACCTGATGCCCACCGACACCCGCGTGCTGTCCGACGCGATCTTCAGCACCTACCTCGTCCCGTTCGAGGTCATCTCGGTGCTCCTGCTCTCAGCGCTCATCGGCGCCATCGTGATCGCAAGGAAGGACTGAGCGACGTGCTGCTGAACCAGTTCCTGATCCTCGCCGCGATCCTCTTCTGCACCGGCGTCTACGGGGTCATCTCCCGTCGCAACGGCGTGTTGGTGCTGATGTCGATCGAGCTGATCCTCAACTCGGTCAACATCAACCTGGTGGCGTTCAGCGCCATGAACGACTCCATCTCGGGTCAGGTGTTCGCTCTTTTCGTGATCGCAGTGGCCGCGGCCGAGGTCGGTGTCGGCCTCGCCATCGTCCTGGCGATCTTCCGCAACTACCGCACGGTCGACATCGACGAAGTCGACCTCATGAAGGGCTGACGACGTGAGCACAGTTCACCTGCCGGACCTTCCGCAGGCCTCTTCGCCTGCTGGCCTGGCGGCCGATCCTGACCTTGGTGTCATGGTTTCGGCCTGCTCCGGATCGGGCGACCGGAACTATGTCGACCCGCTCGGGATGGTTCCGCCATGCTGAGTCACGCCTGGCTCATCCCCCTGATCCCTGCGATCTCGTTCGTGGCCATCCTGGCCGTGGGCAAGAAGCTGCCGCGCGGTGGCTCGGAGATCGGAATCGCCTCGGTGGCGATCATCTTCGTGATGTCGCTCGGCGTCGCCGCCGGCTGGATCGGCCGGGTCAACAACCCTCCGGTGGTCCACCACGACACCGGCACCGAGCACGTGGTCGAAGGTGACGAACACGGCGAAGAGGCCCCGGCCGACGAGCATGGCGAAGAGCCCGCCGCCGAAGACGAGGGCCACGCCGCCACTGCGTTCGAGGACTCCGTGTCGTTCGCCGCGGCCGCTCCGGGCAGCGCTTCCGCCCCGGCCGCCGCTGAGGGCGAGGAGCACCACGAGACGCCGCCGGTGGTGCGCGACATCACCTGGTTCGACAACGGGACCATGCAGGTCAAGGTCGGAACCATGATCGACGGCCTCAGCACGCTGATGCTGGTGGTGGTCACGCTCATCTCGCTGCTGGTCCACGTGTTCTCCACCGACTACGTGGCCGGCGATCGCCGCTACACCCACTACTTCGCCTTCCTCAGCCTGTTTACGGCGTCGATGCTCTTCTACGTGGTGTCGTCGAGCACCCTCCAGATGATCGTGGGCTGGGAGCTGGTGGGCCTGTGCTCGTTCGCGCTGATCGGTCACTGGTGGGAGGAGAAGCCCAACTCCGACGCCGCCCTCAAGGCCTTCCTCGTCAACCGCGTGGGCGACATCGGCCTCCTGTGCGGGATGATCGTCCTGTTCTTCGCCGCCGGCCGCACCTTCGACATCATCCAGATCAACGAGCTGGCCAACGCCGGTGAGATCCGACACTTCCTGCTGCTGGTGGGGTCGCTGTCGCTGATGACAGCGGTGATGTCGAAGTCCGGTCAGTTCATCCTCCACACCTGGCTGCCCGACGCCATGGCCGGTCCCACGCCGGTCTCGGCCCTCATCCACGCCGCCACCATGGTGGTGGCGGGCATCTACATGATCGCCCGCCTCTACGGCGTGTTCTTCAACGGCCTGTCGATCGGCACCTCCAACATCAACGTGATGGCCGTGGTCGGTGCGGTCACCCTGCTCTTCGGTGGCTTGCTCGCCTTCGTCCAGAACGACATCAAGAAGGTGCTCGCCTACTCCACCGTGAGCCAGCTCGGCTACATGGTGATGGCCCTCGGCGTCGGTGCCTGGACCGCCGGCATCTTCCACCTCTTCACCCACGCCCTGTTCAAGGCCTGCCTGTTCCTGGGAGCCGGGTCGCTGGCCCACCATATCCACTCCTTCGACATGAAGGAGGACATGGGTGGCCTCCGCAAGGTGATGCCCAAGACGTTCTGGACCTTCATGCTGGGAACCGGTGCCCTGGTGGCGGTGCCTCCGCTGGCCGGCTTCTGGTCCAAGGACGAGATCCTCGCCGGTGCCCAACAGCTCGGCGGCGACGGTGGCTACCCGCTCATGCTGATCATGGGCACCCTGGGCGCCGCCGTCACCGGCGCCTACATGACCCGGGCCATCTGGTACGTGTTCTTCGGTGAGCGGCGCGGGGCATCGGCCACCCACGACATGCACGAGAACGGCCCCCGCATCACCGTTCCGCTCATGATCCTCGCTGCCGGAGCCGTGCTGGCCGGCTTCACCAACATCCCCAAGACCGACAACTTCGCGCTGTCGTGGGTGCCCGACGGTTGGACGTTGCGATTCGAGCACTTCATCGAGCCCACCGGCGCCTACTTCCCCGGTGGTCTGGAGAGCTTCGCCCACCCCGAGTTCAACCTGGTGCTGGCGGTGGTCTCCACCGCGGTCGGCCTGACCGGCGTCCTCCTGGCCTACCTCTGGTACTGGAAGGGCCTCGGCCCGCACGGTCTCACCGATCGCAACCGCTTCGCCCGCGGTGGCTACAAGATCCTCGAGAACAAGTACGGCCTTGACGTCCTCTACGTCGACTGGATCGCCGGCGCCACCAAGGGCCCGATCGCCAAGGCCGCCAACTGGACCAACCAGAACGTCATCGACGGGGTGGTCAACCTGGTCGGGACGTCGGTCCGCAAGTCCGGTGAGTTCGTGTACCGCTACATCGACCAGGGCGTGGTCGACGGTGCGGTCAACGCTTCCGGTGCCGCCGCCGACGGCTCCGGTGAGATCCTGCGCAAGGCCCAGACCGGCAAGGTCCAGACCTACGGCGCATACCTGTTCCTGGGTGCGGCCATCCTGGCCGCCATCTTCGTGATCGCTGTTTGAGGACGAGGGAGTCGAAACCGTGAAGGACCTGCTCAACGGCTGGGGTGCCACCGCCGTCGTGTTCCTACCGCTGGTGGGAGCGCTGGTGATGCTGGCGATCCCGAAGTCGGAGGAGACCCTGCACAAGGTGGTGGCGCTGGCCACCAGCCTCGTGGTGCTCGGTGTCGGGGTCGCCCTGCTGGCGAACTTCGACTACGACGCCAGCGAGAAGCTGCAGTTCTTCCAAGACAAGACCTGGATCGAGGTCATCAACAGCCGCTACATCATGGGCATCGACGGCATCTCCCTGCCGCTCATCGCCCTGACGGTGTTCGTGGTGCCCCTGGTGATCGTGTACTCGTGGGACCACTTCCCCGAACCGCACAACCCCAAAGCGTTCCTCATCCTCACCCTGATCCTCGAGACGGGCATGGTGGGCTGCTTCGTGGCCCAGGACCTCCTGCTGTTCTTCGTCTTCTTCGAGTTCGTTCTCCTGCCGATGTACTTCATGATCGGCGTGTGGGGCGGCGAGCAGCGCAAGTACGCCTCGCTCAAGTTCTTCCTCTACACCGCGTTCGGCTCGGCGCTGATGATCGTGGCCATCCTGGCCACCTACTTCCTCTCGCCCGAGGTCAGCGTCGGCGGCGAGATGCGCCACACCTTCTCGATGATCGAGCTCTCGAAGTGGGGAGGAGCCGGGCTCACCGAGACCACGGCCATCTTGATCTTCGGCGGCTTCTTCATGGGCTTCGGCATCAAGGTGCCGATGTTCCCGTTCCACACCTGGCTGCCCGACGCCCACACCCAGGCCCCCACCCAGGGCTCGGTGATCCTGGCTGCGGTGCTGCTGAAGCTCGGAACCTACGGCTTCGTCCGCATCGCCATCCCGATCCTCCCCGAGGGAGCCAAGTGGTGGGCGCCCATCATCGGCGGTCTCGCCGTGATCGGCATCATCTACGGCGCCCTCGGCTGCCTGGCCCAGACCGACATGAAGCGCCTGATCGCGTTCTCGTCGGTGGCCCACATGGGCTACACGATGCTCGGCATCGCCACCCTCACCCCCGAGGGCACCAGCGCCGCCATCTTCGGCATGGTGGCCCACGGTCTCATCACCGGCATGCTGTTCTTCATCGCCGGCTCGGTGAAGGAGCGCTACCACACCCTCGAGATCAAGCGCCTCAGCGGCCTGCTCATCAAGGCGCCTCGCCTCGGCTGGCTCCTCGCCTTCAGCTGCATGGCCTCGCTGGGCCTGCCCGGTCTCGCCGGCTTCTGGGGAGAGTTCCCGGCCCTGCTGGCCGCCTACTCGCCCGGTGGTGGCCTGAGCGAGCCGCTCTTCCGCTTCTACATGGTGGTCGGCGCCCTCGGCACCGTGTTCGCCGCCGGCTACCTCCTCTGGCTGCTCCAGCGGGTCGCCTTCGGCACCCCCACCGAGGAGTTCGAGAACGAGCACATCCACGACATGCACCTCACCGACTACATCGCCTGGGTGCCGATGGTCGTGTTCATCGTGGTGCTCGGCGTCTACCCGCAGCTCCTGTTCCAGATCACCGACGCTGCGGTGGTGCAGAGCCTCGCCGCCTTCGCGGGGGGCTGACCCTTGCTCGCCACCATCTTCGCCGCTGCCGAGGGCTTCGTCCGCCCCGACATCGACTGGCACGCGCTCGCGCCCGAGCTCGTCGTGCTGGCGACGTTCGTGGTGGTGCTGCTGGTCGATGTGTTCACCGAGGAGCACAGCCGCTGGACCGCCTCGTCGTTCGCCGGCATCGGTCTGCTCGGTGCCATCGTGCCGCTGCTCACCCTGGCCGTGCGCGACGGCGACCCCGCCTCCCTGTTCGGTGGCGGGTTCGTGGTCGACGACTTCTCGCTGGTGCTCAAGGCGCTGTTCCTGGTGGCCGGCTACGTCACGGTCCTGGTCTCGTCGAACCAGATCGCCGAGGGCGACTACCACGAGGGCGAGTACTACCTGCTCCTGCTCGCGTCGATCTTCGGGATGATGACCATCTCGTCGGCGCGAGACCTGATCACCATCTTCGTGGCGTTCGAGATGCTCTCGATCCCCACCTACATGCTCGCCGCCTGGCGCAAGCGCGCCCAGACCGGCATCGAGGCCGGCATGAAGTACTACCTGATCGGTGTGTTCGCCACCGGCGTCATGCTCTACGGCATGTCGCTCATCTACGGCGGCACCGGCTCCACGCTCCTCTCCGAGATCGGCGCCCACATCGGCGGCGACTTCGGCCAGGAGCCCGTGGCGGTGGTGGGAATCCTGTTCACCCTGGTCGGCTTCCTGTTCAAGGTCTCGGCCGTTCCCTTCCACAACTGGGCGCCCGACACCTACGAGGGCGCTCCCACCCCGGTCACGGCCTTCCTGTCGGTGGCCTCGAAGTCGGCTGGCTTCGTGGCGATCCTCCAACTCGTGTTCCTCGGCTTCTTCGGCCGGGCCGACGTGGTGCGCCCGTTCATGTTCGTCCTGGCGGTCGCCACCATGACCGTGGGCAACATGATCGCCCTGCGCCAGACGAACATCGTGCGGATGTTCGCCTACTCCTCGGTGGCTCAGGCCGGCTTCATCCTGGTGCCGCTCTCGGTGATCGGGGCCGGATCGGCCGATACCGCGGATCAGATCCTGTCGTCGATGGTCATGTACCTCCTCGTTTACACGGTGGTGAACCTCGGTGCCTTCGCCGTGATCATCTCCGTCAGCCGGCGGACGGGCAGCGGCGAGATCGCCAGCTGGGGCGGGCTGTTCACGTACGCCCCCGCGCTGGCGGTGTCGATGGCCGTGTTCCTCTTCGCCCTGGGCGGGATCCCGCCCGCGGTCGGCTGGTTCGCCAAGTTCCAGCTGTTCACCGCAGTGGTCAAGGCCGACACCACCCTCGGCTACGCGGCCGGTGTGGCCATGGCCGTGAACTCGGTCATCAGCCTCGGCTACTACCTGGGCGTGATGCGGACCATGTTCATGGACGACGTGCCCGACGGCGACACCACCCCGGTGAGGGTGCCCCCGGCCCTCGTGGCCGCGGTCGGCATCACGGTGGTGGCCACCCTGGTGGTGGGCTTCCTGCCCGGCCTGGTGGGCGACCTCGCCGACCACGCCACCTTCGCCCTCTCCCTGGGCGAGTAGGTGGTGGCGGGAGACCCCCGCACCCAGGGGCCAGGGGCGCTGGAGCGCGCTCTGGTCGACCACATCTCGACCGTCGGGACCATCGGCTTCGACGAGTACGTCGCCCACGCGCTGTACACCCCGGATCTCGGCTTCTACATGCGCGGTGGCGGCGCCGGCCGGCGGCGGGACTTCCTCACCAGCCCCGAGGTCGGCCCGCTGTTCGGAGCGGTCCTGGCCAGGGCGCTGGACCGCTGGTGGGTGGAGTCTGGTCGCCCCGATCGACTGGTGCTGGTCGAGGCCGGCGCCGGCCCGGGCACCCTGGCGCGTACCCTCCTGGCCGCTGAACCCGCGTGCGTCGGTGCCCTCGACGTGATCCTGGTGGAGCCGGGTCGGGTCCAGCGGGAGAGCCATCCGGCTGAGGTGACCTCCCGCCCGGAACTGCCAGCGGCGTCCGACCTCGGCGGCGGCCCGGTGGTGGTCCTGGCGAACGAGCTCCTCGACAACCTGCCGTTCGGCCTCGCCGAGCTGACCCCCGGCGGCTGGTCCGAGGTCAGGGTGGGAGTCGACGCGGGAACCCGGTCTCTGGTCGAGGTGACCGCACCGCTCGACGCGTTGAGGTCCCGGTGGTGCCACGAGCGTGCTCCCTCGGCCCGGGTCGGGTCGAGGATCCCGGTCCAGGCCGACGCCGCCGCGTGGTTGGCCGCCGTCCTCGACCTCGTCGAAGGCGGCAGCGGCGGGCGGGTGGTGGCGATCGACTACGCCACCACCAGCGACGACATGGCCCGCCGGCCAAGCCGTTCCTGGTTGCGGACCTACGCGGGCCACGAGCGGGCGAGCTCACCGCTCGACCGCCCCGGGTCCTGCGACATCACCTGCGAGGTGGCGGTCGACCAGCTCTCGCTGGTGAGGACCCCCGACCGCGACATCAGCCAGGCCACCTTCCTTCGGGAGCACGGGCTCGACCAGCTGGTGGAAGAGGGAAGGCGCCGCTGGGCCGATGTTGGGTTCGGCGGCGGGCTCGAAGCCCTGGCGGGGCGGAGCCGGGTCGTCGAGGCCGAGGCCCTGACCGATGCCACCGGCTTGGGTGCCTTCCGCGTCATGGAGTGGATCGTCACGCCACGCTGACGGTCCCGGCGGCTGGTAGCGGAGACGACCTCCGGTCACGCTCGGTGAAGCGCGTCGTTCTCGCAGCACAACGCTCGCCACTTGCCGCTCGGTCGGGCAGAATCGGGGTGTCCGAAGCGGGGGAACAGCCCAGGACGGTACGGGTAGCACCATGTCATCCCAACCCTGGTCGGCCGCCGAGGCCTTCGACCGTGCGCCGGCGGCCATGGCCATGATCGACGCCGACGACGGCACCGTGCTCGTGGCCAACCGGGCCCTCGCCCAGCGCCTGGGGGTGGACCCGGAGATGCTCGTCGGCTTGGCCTGGCCCAGCCCGTTGGGCGGGACCAGGAACGACTTCAAGGCCATCGTCGAGGCGCTGGCCGGCCACCACCGTGCAGTGATCGAGAGCAGGCTCGGTGATCTCATCGATCCGGTCTGGTGGCGTCAGTCGGTGGCGAAGGTCGTCCCCGACGACGGCCAGCCCTACCTGATCATCCAGGTCGAGGACCGCTCGGCCGAGCACCTCGCCAACGTCGAACTGACCCGGGCCGCAGATCACGACGAGCTCACCGGCCTCTGGAACCGCAGGCGCTTCCGGAGGGAGCTGCGCTCGGCCATGACCGAATCCGCCGCTGGACACGACGGCGTCGGAGATCACGACGAAGCCGATGCCGCGGTGGGGCTGGTCCTCCTCGACGTCGACGGGTTCAAGGCCGTCAACGACACCTTCGGACACGCCACAGGAGATGCCGCCCTGTCGGCGGTGGCCTCCGCCCTCGTGGGAGCGGCCCCCGCCGGGGCGGCAGCCGCTCGACTGTCGGGCGACGAGTTCGCGGTGTTCCTTCGCGCCAACACCCGCGAGGCCGCGTCGGAGAGCTGCGCCCGCATCGTCGCCGCCACCGGTCGGGTGGTGGTGGGAGCCAACGCACCCGAGATCCGGCTGTCGGCAGGTTGGGCCGTCGGCTGCCCCGGCCCCGACCCCGATCGGCGGGTGCACGACCTCATGATCGAGGCCGACGTCGCCATGTACGCCAACAAGTCGCGGGCGAGAGCGCAGCTCAACGGAACGTCTGGCCCTCGCTCCGACGAGGGCTCGGTGGCCGACGCCTGGCCGCCCCACCGCGTGGTGGAGGAGCGCGGCTTCGAGCTGTGGGCCCATCCGGTCACGCTCGCCGACGGCGGCGAGGTGGTGTTGCACGACGTGACCCTGCGTGGCGCCGAGCTGCCGGTCACCCTCGGCGCGCTGGTCCGCATGCTGGAGATGGCGGAGCGTCACTCGAGGCGCAGCGTCGGACAGCCCGACCGCTACCTGATCCACCTGCCCGACTTCCCCCTGGGCGTCGGCTCCGCCGTGAACTGGCTAGGCCGGGCCGCAGCCGACGCTGGGCTCTCGCCGGGGTCGGTCACGTTCGCCCTGCCCGAGGCGAGGCTCCTGGAAGGCGGCCGTTCGGCGCACCAGGTCCTGGCTTCGCTGCGGGAGCAGGGACTGGGCCTGGCGGTCGACTCCTTCGGGGCCGAGGTGGGGTCGCTGCGGCTCCTGGCCGACCTGGTGCCCGACCAGGTCTGGTTCGATCCCCGGCTCCTGATCCCCGCTGCGCCCGACGTCCCCGCATCCGGGCTCGATCTGATCGAGGTCGCGGTGGCACTGGTGCAGCGGCTCCGGTCGCTCACCGGCATCGCAGGGGTGGAACCGGCCCAGCTCGATCTGGTGCGTCAGCTGGGGGTCGACTTGGTGAAGGTGCCGGACCCGGCCGCCTACAAACCGGTCGGCGTGGTGGCGATGGAAGCCGAGATCCGCGTGGTCAGCGAGGGGGCAGCCCGGCCACGGGAGGCAGGGTCGACCACGGGAAGTTGATCCAGGCGTCGGTGCGCTTCCACGCGTAGTCAGGCGCGATCACCGACTGGGGCTTGTGGTACAGGACGGCGGTCCGGGCCTCGGCCACGTGCTGGGCCAGGACCTCGCGCACCAGCCGCAACGTGTGCCCCGTGTCGGCCACGTCGTCGGCCACCAGCACGTTGAGGCCCGTCACGTCGACGAGGTCGAGGCTCGGAGGGAGGACGACCGGCACGTCGAGCCGGGCGTCGACGCCGGTGTAGAACTCGACGTTGATCGCCCCGCAGTTCTTCACGCCCAGGGCGTACGAGAGCGCTCCAGCCACGGTGAGTCCGCCCCGGGCCACTGCCACCACGAGGTCGGGCCGCCACTCGTCGCCCGCCACCGTCTCGGCGAGCTCGCGGGTGGCCTCACCGAAGCGCTCCCAGGTCAGGACCTCTCGGTTGGGGTCGTCGGTCGCGTCGGTGGGGTTCACTTCAGGCACGGCTGCAGCCTGCCACAGGTGCTGTGGCGCATGGGTAGGGTGACCGGTCGGGAGGCAGGGGAGCGGACCGACCACCGAAAGGGAGCTGTGATGACCGACGCGATCAACCCGGGAGAAGCCACCATCGAGGACTACCTCGTGGAGGACCGGACCTTCCCGCCGCCTGCCCACTTCAGCGCCGATGCGCTGGTGACCTCGACCGCCATGTACGACGAGGCCAACCTCGACTTCGAGGGCTTCTGGGCCCGGCAGGCGGCCGATCTGCTCCAGTGGTCCGCCGACTGGGAGACCGTGCTCGACTGGCAGGCGCCGTTCGCCAAGTGGTTCGTCGGCGGGCGGCTCAACGTGGCCGAGAACTGCCTCGATCGTCACGTGGCCGCGGGCCTGGGCGATCGGGTCGCGTTCCACTGGGAGGGCGAACCGGGCGACACCCGGACCATCACCTACGCCGACCTCCTGGGCGAGGTCGAACGGTTCGCCAACGTCCTCAAGGGACTGGGCGTGACCAAGGGCGACCGGGTGGCCATCTACCTCCCGATGATCCCCGAGCTACCGGTGTCGCTCCTGGCCTGCGCTCGGATCGGTGCGCCCCACTCGGTGGTCTTCGGCGGCTTCTCGGCCGACTCCCTGGCCGACCGCATCAACGACGCCGAGTGCAAGGTGCTGATCACCGCCGACGGTGGCTGGCGCCGGGGCAAGCCGGGCCTCCTCAAGCCCACGGCCGACATCGCCCTCGCCGACACGCCGAGCATCGACCACGTGGTGGTGGTGGATCGCATCTCGTCGTCGGGCGGGAGCGCCGACGTCGCCATGGTCGACGGACGGGACCACTGGTACCACGAGCTGATGGCCACGGCCGACGCCAGGTGCGAGCCCGAGCAGATGGACAGCGAGGACCTGCTGTACCTGCTCTACACCTCGGGCACCACCGGCAAGCCGAAGGGCATCATGCACACCACCGGCGGCTACCTCACCCAGTGCGCGTTCACCCACAAGTACGTGTTCGACCTGCACGCCGACACCGACGTCTACTGGTGCACGGCCGACATCGGCTGGGTCACCGGCCACAGCTACATCGTCTACGGCCCGCTCGCCAACGCCGCCACCTCGGTGATGTACGAGGGCACGCCCGACACGCCGGGCAAGGACCGATTCTGGGACCTGGTGGAGAAGTACGGCGTGACCATCCTCTACACCGCGCCCACCGCCATACGAACCTTCATGAAGTGGGGCGACGCCGAACCGGCCAAGCACGACCTCTCCTCGTTGCGGCTGCTCGGCTCGGTGGGCGAGCCGATCAACCCCGAAGCCTGGATGTGGTACCACGAGACCATCGGCGGAGGCCGCTGCCCGGTGGTCGACACGTGGTGGCAGACCGAGACCGGCGCCATCATGATCTCTCCGCTGCCGGGCGCCACCACCACCAAGCCCGGTTCGGCCACGTTCCCGTTGCCCGGCATCTTCGCCGAACTCGTCGACGAGAGCGGCGAGACCATCGAGAAGGGCGGTGGCTACCTCACGCTCACCAAGCCCTGGCCGTCGATGCTGCGGGGCGTGTGGGGCGACCCCCAGCGCTACGCCGACACCTATTGGAGTCGCTACCCGGGGCGGTACTTCGCGGGCGATGGCGCCAAGCTCGATGCCGACGGCTACTACTGGGTCCTGGGTCGGGTCGACGACGTGATGAACGTGTCGGGCCACCGCATCTCCACCACCGAGGTCGAGTCGGCGCTGGTCGACAACCCGAAGGTGGCCGAGGCCGCGGTGGTCGGCGCCAAGGACGACACCACCGGCCAGGCCATCGTGGCGTTCGTGACCCTCAAGGGCGGGGTCGAGGCTGCCGAAGCCGTGGGTGAGGAGCTGCGGGCCCACGTGGCCACCAAGATCGGTGCCATCAGCCGGCCCAAGCTGATCATCTTCACCGACGACCTGCCCAAGACCCGTTCGGGCAAGATCATGCGCCGCCTGCTGCGCGACGTGGCCGAGGGCCGCGAGCTGGGCGACACCACCACCCTCGCCGACCCCGGCGTGGTCGAGGAGATCAGATCGCGGGCGGCTTCCACCGCCACCGACGACTGAGGCATGCCGGCACCGTCACAGACCCACGACCCCTGGCCGTTCGTGGCCAGAGACATCGAGCTGGCGAACCTGGCTTCGTGGATGACGGAGCCGGTCGCGGCCGACGCTGCACGGAGTCTGGTGATCGGCGGTGCGGCCGGTGTCGGAAAGACCCGCCTGGTGCGCGCTGCTGCATCGAAGGTCTCCGACAGCGTCCTGGTCGAGACCGTGCTCGGCTCGAGGGCCAGCGCCGATCTTCCCTACGCGGCACTGGCCCGCATCGCGCCGGGTGTGGCCGCCGGGAGCCAGCCCGACGTGTCGTCGCTGATGGCCGCGGCAGAGAACGACATAAGGATCCGGGCCGCCGGCCGGCCCATGGTGCTGGCCGTCGACGACGCCCAGCACCTGGACCTGGCCAGCGCCTCGCTGCTGCTGCACCTCGTGCTCACGGGGACCGTCCGGGTGGTGGCCACCGTCCGTTCCGGTGAGCCGGTCCCCGAGCCGGTGTCGGCGCTGTGGAAGGAGGGCACGGGCCGAAGGATCGACCTGGCGCCCGTGAGCCAGCACCAGGTGCGCTCGCTGCTGTCCGCTGTGCTCGAGGGCGACGTGGCGGATCGGACGGTGAGCCTCCTCCACGGCGCCAGCGGCGGCAACCTGCTGTTCTTGCGGGAACTGGTGCTGGCGGCCCTCGAATCGGGAACGCTGAGGGTCGCCGACGGAGCGTGGCGTTGGACCGGCGCCATGATGGCCACTCCCCGGCTGATCGACGCGGTCGCTGTCCGCTTGGAGGCGCTGTCCGCCGAGCAGCGGTACGCGCTGGCCACCGTGGCGGTGGCCGAACCCCTTCCGCCGGCGGTGGCTGAACGGCTCACCGAACCTCAGCACCTCGTCCGGTTGGAGGGCGTCGGGCTGATCGAGGTCACCGACGACGACGGGGGCCCGTGGTGCCGCCTCGCGCACCCGCTCCACGGCGAGGCCATTCTCGGTCGGATGGGCACCTTCGAGCGCCGGTCGCTGCTCCGCCGGTTGGCCGACGCCTACGAGGACCAGGGTCACTTGTCCGCCGACGATCGGCTGAGGGTGGTGTCGTGGCGGCTCCAGGGCGGCGGCGAGACCACCCCCGAGGACCTGATCGAAGCAGCGGCCCTGGCCAACCAGCGCTTCGCCCCCGACGAAGCGGAGCGACTGGGCCGGGCTGCGCTCGACCGGGGCGGTGACGCCCGCGCTGCCCTGGAGGTGGCCGCGGCCCTCCTGGCACGGAACGCCTTCGACGATGCCGAGGAGGTCCTGGCCGAAGCCGAGGGATCGCTGATGTCCAGCAGCGATCCTCGGGTCCGTCAGCTCTACCTGCATCGCCGGTTCGTGGCCCTCTTCTACGGTCTGGACCGGCCCGAGGCCGCGGCCGCGGCGGTCGACCGCTTCGAGCGCTCCGTGTCAGACCAGCGGGCCCTCCAGGTGGTGCCCGGGATCAGGGCCCACCTCGCCGTCGAGGCCGGACGCCTGGAAGAGGCTCTGACGTGGTCCCGACCGGTGGCCGACGACACCGACGCACTCGCGCTCGCGCTCTACCTGGCGCTGGCCCCCATGGTGGAGGCGTTGACCCTGTCGGGCCAGACCCTCGAGGCCCGTCGCTGGGGCAACGTGCTGAGGACGCTGGCCGAGACCGGTGACCCCGAGGTGGCCGCGGCCGGACCGATCGCCGACCTCGCCGCGATCCAACGCTCGTTCCTCGATGGTCGGCCCGGCGACCTTGGTGCCTACCTCGAACGCATCCACGCCGATCTCCACGCCAGCGTCGACAACGCCACCCGCGGCATGGTGGCCCTGAGCCTCGGGGCCACCCACCTGCTGGCCGGTGCTCCGGTGTCCGCTCGTCGACGACTGCTCGACGCGTGCGCGGCGCTGCGTCGAACCGACGGTGGCCGGATGCTGCCCTGGGCGCTCGCGCTGCTGGCACGCGCCGAGGCCTTGATGGGCGCGGTCGACCGGGCCCGGGTCACCCGTGACGAAGCTGTCGACCTGGCGGGTGGCACGATCCCCGCCCGCCAGGCGCTCGACTTCGCGTCGGCCGACGTGTTCATCGACGTGGCGGCCGGGCAGGTCGAGATCGGCTGTCGGCGAGCGCTCCGTGCGGCCGATCAGCTTCCCGAGCTGCGCGTGCACCGGGCCATGCTCCTCCACCTGGCGATGCGGCTCGGTGCTGATCCGGCACCGCTCGCACCGCTGCTCACCGATCTCGCCGCCGATGTCGAATCTGCCCTCCCTGCCCTGCTCAGGGATCACGCGGTGGCCTGGCGCGATCGCGATGCATCGGGTCTCCTGGCGGTGGCCGACGCCTTCGAGAGCTCAGGCGCCGGCTTGCTCGCCGCCGAGGTGCTGGTCCACGCCGCCCGAGCCACCGCCGATGCCGATGGGTCCGGATCGGGTTCTGGTGCCGACCTCGATGCGTCGGTGATCGAAGCCCGAGCCCGAGACCTGGCTGCGCGGCTCGAAGGAGCCCGAACCCCGCTGCTCGCATCGCTCAGCGACGCTCCGGCCAGCGCCGCAGCGGAAGTCGGGGTGCTGAGCGAACGCGAGAGAGCCGTCCTGGAGCACGTCATCGCCGGCGAGGCCAACGCGGCCATCGCCGGCGCGCTCAACGTCAGCGTGCGAACGGTGGAGCGACACCTCTCCAACGTCTTCTCCAAGACCGGAACCGCCAACCGGGCGGCGGCGGTGGCGTGGGGTCTCCGCAACCACATGGGTTGACCTGGGCTTTGGCGGGAAACCGACACCCGATCCGGTGGAGGGCCAGCTGAAGGTTGGCGGGATCCCCCGATGCGGCCCGGGTGCCAAGTGGTTCACGGTGGCGGGGCCAGGGGTGCCGTAGCGGCCCTCGCCGGGTCTCGTCTCGGTGTTGGAGACGGTGCAGCACCCCTGGCACCAGATCGAGACCGACGAGGAGAGGTTGGAGCCATGGATGCGAGACGGGCAAGGAGCGGTGGGGAGACGGCTGGCCCACCGGGCGAAGGTCGGCGGCGCCGGTCGGTTCTGGCGGTCGTGGTGGCGCTGATGGCGGTGGTGGGCCTACCCGCGATCCTCACCTTCGCACCACCATCCGCCGCCGACGAGGTGGTCGAGGTGTCATCGCTCGACGTTGGAACCAAGCACGGTTGCGCCGTGATGTCGGACCAGTCGGTGTCGTGCTGGGGTTCGGACGTCGACGGGCAGGGCACCCCTCCCAACGGGTCGTTCACCCAGTTGGCGACCGGAACCGATTTCACCTGCGGTTTGAAGACCGACCAGAGCCTGGCCTGCTGGGGGCAGGGCCAGGACGGGAGGACCTCTCCTCCGGCGGGATCGTTCGTGCACGTGTCGACGGGCTACCACAACGCTTGTGCCATCGGTGCCACTGATGGCGAGGTGCGCTGTTGGGGAAGCGACGAAGACGGAATCGTCAGCCAGGCGCCTTCTGGCTCGTTCGCCTCGGTAGCCACCGACGGGCGTCATGCGTGCGCGCTCTCGACGAGCGGTTCACTCGCCTGCTGGGGCCAGGACGCCAACGGCGTCGTGAGCGGAGCACCGGTGGGGGGAGGGTTCACAGCCGTGACGGCAGGCGACTACCACATGTGTGCGTTGGATAGCAGTGGATCGGCGTCGTGTTGGGGCGGCAACTCGTTCGGACAGTCGAACGTCCCGCCGGTGACCTTCTCCGAGGTCAGCGCGGGAGGTCTCCACACCTGTGGGCTGCTCACCGACGCATCCGCCCTCTGCTGGGGAAGCCACGATGAAGGAAAGTCGTCGCCGCCCCCGGGCACCTTCTCCACGGTGGTGGCCGGCTACCGCAGTTCGTGCGGCATCCGTGGCGATGGCCGGATCGACTGCTGGGGAAGGTCATCGGGCGGTGAGAGCGGCCCGGTCATCGGATCCCTTCCGCCCGCTTCGTTGCTGATCGGTGCGAGCGTCTCGCACCCGATCTCGGCGTCTCACCTGGGTGATGGCGGCTTCGTGGTCTCCGATGGTGGCCTGCCGCCTGGCCTCACGCTGTCGTCCGACGGCCTGCTGTCCGGTTCTCCCACCGCGCTCGGCGCCTACAGCTTCGAGGTCGAGGCTCGAACGACCGGACCGGTGTCGGATTTCCGGATCGTCGAGATCGAGGTGGTGGCGCCTCCGTTGTCGCTGCCGCCGTTGGATGCCGGGACCAGTCATGGCTGCGCCGTGCAACCGGACCAGTCGCTCTCGTGCTGGGGCAACGACACCGCGGGTGAGGCGACTCCACCCGCGGGATCGTTCACCCAGGTGGCCACCGGCTACGGCTACAGCTGCGCGCTGCCGGTCAGCGGTGCGGTGACCTGCTGGGGGAAATCGTCCAGCGAGGCGGTGGCCTTGGCTCCCTCGACCACCTTCGCCAAGGTCTCCGTGGGTGCCTTCACGGCCTGTGGCATCGCCCTCGACGGATCCATCGACTGCTGGGGCCGGAACCAATACGGCCAGACCACGAACGAGCCGGCCGGGTCCTACGTCGATGTCAGCATCGAACAGAACCACGTCTGTGCCGTCTCGACGACCGGCTCGGTCACGTGCTGGGGCAACGACAACAACGGGCAGGTGAGCGACGCGCCCACCTCTGGTGGCTACCGTTCGGTGACCGCTGGCGCCGGTCATTCGTGTGCGATCCGTGCCGACCGCACCGTGATCTGCTGGGGTGACCCCGGCAGTGGACGGACGTCACCGCCGGCGCTCGAGTTCGACTCCCTCAGCTCTCAGCTCGACTTCACCTGCGGGTTCCTCGCTGCCGGGGGCGTGGCGTGCTGGGGCGATACCCCCTCGTTCGGTTCGACGCCCGACGTGTCGTTCGCGGCGGTGGCGGCTGGCGAGGACTATGCGTGTGGTCTGCGCCCTGATGGGCGGATCGACTGCTGGGGCAGCACGGACGATGGCCGGTCTGGCCCGGTGCTCGGGTCTCTTCCGCCCTCGTCGCTGACCCTGGGTTCGAGCGTGTCGCACCAGATCTCGGCGTCGTACCTGGGTGATGGCAGCTTCGTGGTGTCCGATGGTGATCTGCCGCCGGGCCTGTCGTTGTCGTCGGATGGACTCTTGTCCGGGATGCCGAACATCGCTGGTACGTACAGCTTCGAGGTCGAGGCCCGATCGACCGGACCGGTGTCGGACTTCCGGATCGTCGAGATCGAGGTCGCCGACGCGACCCCGGCGCTCACCGGTTCGGTGAGCCACTCGGTGGAGGGTCCCCTGGCGGGCGCTCTGGTGCTCTTGTACGCCCCGGGCGACACCTTCTGGACACCGACCGGAGGTGCCGCCACCGATGCCGACGGTGCGTTCTCGGCTGAGCTGCCCGATGGCACGTACACGGCGTTGGTGGTCGGGCCTGCGGGTGTGAACGCGTTGGTCGAGATGGTCACCGGAGTGGTGGTCAGCGAGGGTGCGGGCACGATGGATCCGGTGGTGATGGAGCCTGGTTACAGGCTGGCCGGCACCGTGGCCGGCCTCGGGGGAGCACGGCTCGAGGGCGCGACGGTCCACGTGTTCGAGAAGTCGACCAACTGGTTCGCTGCGGCGACCGTGGTCACCTCGGCCGATGGGACCTTCGATGCGGGGCCGTTACCGGCAGGTGAGTACCACCTGTTGGTGGACCCGCCGGCGGGGTCGGGGCTGGACAGGTCGTGGCACGGCGGCCCGAGCCGTCTCGTAGCGGTGGTCATCGACGTCGACGCGGACGTGGTCGGGATAGACGTGGACCTGGGCTGACCGTTCACCAGGGGTCGGGCGGGCGCAGACGGGCCGGGCACCACGCCCGGCCCCGTCTGGTCCTCCGGGTTCTCAGGACTCTGGTCGGCTCGCCCATCGCCTCACCTACTTAGATCAGGTTTCGGCTGGCGGCGGTAGCGTGCGGTGTGGGACGGGGGCACTCCAGACCCTCGAAGCGAACCATGAAGAACAACCTCAAGACAGCGGTCCTCCTGGCCGGCATCGGCGGCCTGCTCATAGCCATCGGCGGGTCTCTCAGGGGCTCCGGCGGCGCGGCCATCGGCATGGTGATCGGCCTCGTGTTCGTCGGTGGTTCGTACTGGTTCAGCGACAAGCTCGCAATCCGGTCGGCCCGGGCGGTCGAGGTCACCGAGCAGCAGATGCCGCGCTACCACGCCATCATGCGGGACCTCTCGATGAAGGCCGAGATCCCGATGCCGCGCCTCTACGTCTCGCCGGATCCCCAGCCCAACGCGTTCGCCACCGGCCGCAACCCGAAGCACGCCGCGGTCTGCGTGAACCAGGGCATCCTCGACATCTTGTCCTGGGAGGAGCTCCAGGGAGTGCTGGCGCACGAGATCAGCCACGTGCGCAACCGCGACATCCTCATCAGCTCGGTTGCTGCCGCCGTCGCAATGGGAATCACGCTCATGGCGCGCATGGCCATGTGGGGCGCCATGTTCGGAGGCGGGGGCCGGGACCGAGACCAGAACCCGCTCGGCACCCTGGCCCTGGTGATCCTGGCCCCCATCGCGGCGATGATGCTGCAGATGGCGCTCAGCCGGAGCCGCGAGTACGAGGCCGACCGTCGTGGCGCCAGGCTGCTCGGCTCGGGTGTGGCGCTGGCCAGCGCCCTGGAGAAGCTCGACCGTGGCACCCGCATGGTCCCGAGCAGCGTCGACCCGGTCCAGGCCGGCGCCTACATCGCCAACCCGTTCAACGGGCAGCAGATGCAGTTCAAGAGCCTGTTCACCACCCACCCGCCGATGGAGGACCGGGTGGCGAGGCTCCGCAACGGCGACTGGCTGTAGCCACACGCCTTCGGCGGCCTAGTCGCGGAAGTTGTTGAACTGGAGCGGGATCCCCAGGTCGGCTTCCTTCAACTTGGCGATCACCGCCTGGAGGTCGTCGCGCTTCTTGCCGTTCACCCGCAGCTGGTCGCCCTGGGCCTGTGACTGGATGCCCTTGAGCTTGAGGTCCTTGATGAACTTGTTCAGCTCACGGGCCTTGTCGGAGGAGATGCCGGCCACGATCGCCGCGCTCTGGCGGACCGTGGCGCCCGACGCCTCCTCGACCTTGCCGTAGTCGATCGACTTGAGCGAGACCTTCCGCCTCACCAGCTTCTCCTCCAACATGGTGCGGAGGGCGACGAGGCGGTCCTCGGACGCGGTGGCCATCTTGATCTCGTCGTCGCCGAGCTCGATCGAGGAGTTGGTGCCCTTGAAGTCGTACCTGGTGGACAGCTCCCGCGCCGCCTGGTCCACAGCGTTGCGGACCTCCTGCATGTCGACCTCGGAAACCACATCGAAGCTGGGCATGCCCGGGAGGTTAACGAACCCGGACCGCCCTCTGCCCTGATCGAACGCCGGATCGTGGCGACGACGCGTACGAGCCCCTGCCGTAGCAGGGGCTCGTACGTTGGTGGGCCGGGTTGGATTTGAACCAACGTAGGCATAGCCGACGGGTTTACAGCCCGTTCCCTTTGGCCACTCGGGCACCGACCCAGGAATCGATCAATGTAGCGCCTCGTCCGTGGTGGCACGAAGCTGGATGGCTCAGCCGGCGAGGCTCCTGGCGCCGCCGTAGCCGCGATAGGTGTCGCGGGGCTCCTCGGCGACTCCGCTCTCCACCGGTGCCTGCTGGTGGTCCGGAACCTGGCGCCCGGGTGGGGCGGTGGGACCGAGCGGCTCCAGGAGGGCCACGTCGCCGGTGTGGGACTGGGCTCGGGCCCAGTCGGCCACGTCGGCCTGTTCGGTGAGGAGGATCACCTGGGGAGAACCGGCCGAACGGCTGATCAGCTCCAGCAGCGCTCGACGGGACGCAGGTTCCAGTTCGGTGAACGGATCGTCCAGGAGCAGCGGGAAGCTCTCGGCGCCGTAGCCGATCCTGCGCAGGTTCGTCATCTGGCCGAGCACGGTGCGGGCCGTGGCGGCGGTCCGCTCGTTCATGTCGGGAGAGATGTCGCCGGTGGTGTCGAACGCGGCGATCTGGTGTCGCAGTCGGGCTGCCGCATCGATCTCGGGCTGGTGCTCGAGCGCCCACTCCACCGTCACGTCGCCGGCGAGGCGGGTCCAGGCGATGGCGGCGTTGCGGTGGTCGGCGGCCACGCTGGTGAGACGTCGGCGCTTGTCGGTGTCCTCCATGAGGCCATCGACCTGCTTGACCACGAAGCCGAGGTAGGACCCATCGCCCGACGACGCCAGCGCGGATCGTTCGCTGCGGCGGGCCGCCTCGACCCGGGCCCGGAAGAAGAGCGCGGCCGCCACCGCTGCTGCCGCGATGGCGATGAGCGGCAGACCGGCGTTGGTGCTCTTCACCGACGCAGGCAGCGCCACCAGGAGGGCCAGGAGGGCGATGCGGATGAGGTGGGTCTCGGTCTCCTGCTGGCTCTCGACAGCAGCCTCGACGCTCTGGTGACGCTTCTCGATGGTGGCGACGGCCTCGGCGTCGGAGTCGTCGCACCTGGCGATCTCGTCGCTGAGGGTCTGGAACTCGGCCTGGGTCACCTGGACCCGGGCAGCCATGGACCACAGGGCCGACTGGTCGAGGCAGGACAGGCGGGCGATGTCGGCGTCGTCGACCGTCACGTGGCGGACGGCCTCCGGCCCCACGTGGAGGACGCGGTGAGCCGATGCGCTGTCGATGCCGTAGCGGGCCAGGACGTCGGTCCGCCCCGCGCTGTCGCGGAAGTCCTCGGTCAGGTCGATCTTCTCGTCGGGTGCGGTGACGCGGTGGGGTGCGTCGGTGGGGCGCACCACGGTGATTCGTCGCCCGCTGCCGTTGACCATCTCGAGGTGGACCCCGGACCGGGCGCTGGTGAACCCGCCGAGGATCTCGTCGACCAGGTGCGCCCGCACAGGCCCCGGAACGCCAGCGACCACCGTCAACTTCGGGTGCAAGGTGAGCGAGACCCGGTTCTGGTTGCCCTCGATGATGAGGCGGGAGAGGCGCACGTTTCACCTATCGGTTCGCGCGGGCCGGTTCTTGAGCGCTTCTTGGGCCCGATGACCCATGAGCGACCTGCGCTTCTGGCCTGTGAACCGGTGTTGTCCACAGGGCAGTGGGCCGCTCGGTGCGGCCGGCGGGAACCTGGGTCCGGCGGCCGGGAGCGGCGGTCCGACGGCGTCGCCGGTCTCGTCCGGTTTCGCTTTCGTCTTCTGCGGCAGTGCTCGCTATGCTACCGAGCCGGCTCCGTTCGCTCCCCGAGCGCTCGGGTCACGCCTCCTTAGCTCAGTCGGCAGAGCGCTTCCATGGTAAGGAAGAGGTCGTGGGTTCGATTCCCACAGGAGGCTCGCAATGCCAGTCCCCTGGCGGCGTAGCTCAGTTGGTCAGAGCACTCGGCTCAT
>JAAZBK010000304.1 GCA_012513855.1 Acidimicrobiales bacterium | reverse complement strand
GGGTGGGCACCACGGTGGTCTACGTCACCCACGACCAGGTGGAGGCCATGACCATGGCCACCCGGGTGGCGGTGATGTCGATGGGCAAGCTCCAGCAGGTGGGAACCCCACAGGAGGTCTACGACAACCCGGTCAACACCTTCGTGGCCCAGTTCATCGGCACCCCGCCCATGAACTGCATGCCCGGCACGGTGACGTCTGGCGGGACCGTGGCGGTGGGCGACCAGGTGCTCCCGATCCCGACCGGCCTGTCGACCCGGCTGGAGGAGGGCCGGCCGGTGGTGGTCGGCGTCCGTCCCGAGCACCTGGAGGTCGCCCCCACCGGCACCGTGAAGGCCGACGTGCGGGCGGTGGAGTGGCTCGGCCACGAGTGCCTCATCTCGGCCACCATCGGGGATCAGCCGGTGATCCTGCGCCAGGCCGGCATGGCCGCCAACGAAGCCGGCAGTTCGGTGGCCGTCAACGTGGCCGCGGAGCACGTGAGCATCTTCGACGCGGCCACCACAGAGCGGATCACATGAGCGGGTCAGACGCGCTGAGCCGCCTGCCCGGCCAACTGGCGGGCAACCCGGCGGCCGACCCCAAGGGCCTCGACCTGCCGAAGCGCCGCTCCAAGCGCAAGGCCTACAAGCCCAAGGAGGTGGGGCTCGCCTTCCTGTTCCTGGCGCCGTCGCTCGCCGTGTTCGTCATGTTCTTCTACCTGCCGTTCTTCCGACTGCTCCAGTGGGGCACCTACAAGTCGGTGCGTGGTGGCCAGTACTACGAAGAGGTCGGGCTGGACCAGTACCGCGAGGTCCTGGCGGGCGAGGAGTTCAAGGCCGGTCTGTGGAACAGCGTCCAGTACGTGCTCATGACGGTCCCGGCCGGTCTGGTGCTCGGCGTTCTGCTGGCGGTGGCCGCCCACCGCCGGCTCAAGGGCATCAAGGTCTTCCAGGCCATCTTCTCCAGCACCCTGGCCAGCTCGGTGGCCGTCAGCTCGGTGCTGTTCTTCTTCATCTTCAACAAGCAGATCGGATGGGTGGCGGTCGACTGGAAGAACCAGGAGGACATGGCGCTCTTCGCTGCCGCTCTGCCCAGCATCTGGCAGAACCTCGGCCTCGCCTTCGTGATCGTCCTAGCCGGCCTCCAGGCTGTGCCCGACGAGGTGATGGAGGCCGCTCGCCTCGACGGATACGGCCCGTTCCGGCGGCTGGTCAGGATCACGCTGCCGCTGATCTCGCCGGTGCTGTTGTTCCTCACGGTGGTGCTGGTGATCTTCGGCTTCCAGGCCTTCGCCCAGATCGAGGTGATCACCAACGGCGGTCCGGCGGGGGCCTCGGAGACGCTGGTTTTCAAGATCTTCCGCCTCAACCAGGACTACGGCCGGGGCGCCGTGATGTCGGTCGGTCTGTTCTTCGTGACCCTCGTGGTCACCTTCTTCCAGTTCGTGCTCCTGGAGAGGAGGGTCCACTATGGCGACGAATGATCCCGGCGTGGTCGGCGCCGACGCCCCGATGTCGACCGGAGCGGCAGCCACGGCGTCAGCCACGGACCGAGGCCGGCACATCCGTGGGCTGGTGGGCCAGTACGCGCTCCTGATCGCGTTGTCGATGCTGGTCCTCGGTCCGCTGCTGCTCACGATGATCCAGGCCCTGTCCCAGCCGTTCACCTGGGCCAAGAGCAAGCCGCTCCATCCCGTCGCCGTCGACTGGAAGGACCGCACCTGGTTCACCGGTGGGGCGTTCTCGGTGGTGGTCCGCACCCTGGTGGTGCTGGCGCTGTTCGCCTGGTTCCAACGGCTGGTGGCCGGCGTCTCCTGGCGCCAGTGGCGCTCCTTGCTGAAGCCGGCTCACCTGGTGTCGATCGTGGGCACCACCGTGGTCTTCACGGTGATGCTCAGCTTCACGTTCGGCTCGCTCCACTCGGTCGACGGCGTGAGCCAGTGGTGGATCATCGCTTCGATGTTGGCGGTGGCCGCCTGCCTGTTGCCCGGCATGTTCGCCGCCCGTCCGCTCGGTCCGGTGGGAACGCTCCTAGGAGCCGCGGCGATGGCCCTGGTCGCCGTCGGTGCCGGCGTGATCTTCGTGGGAGCCGAGGCGTGGACCGCCACCTGGGACTCCGCCCGCCTCGGGCCGGCCATGAACCAGAGCCTGAAGATGGCGGTGCTCATCACCGTGTTGCAGGTGGTCACCTCGATCACCAGCGCCTACGCCTTCGTGTTCCTCGACTTCCCGTTCAAGCGGGTGATCTTCGCCCTGTTCATGATCACGCTGCTGCTGCCGCTCGAGGTGACGCTCGTGGGCAACGTGGCGCTGATCCGCCAGCTGGAGTGGATCAACACCACCCAGGGCCTGGTGCTGCCGTTCGCGGCCACCGCCCTGGGCACGTTCCTCGTCCGGCAGGGGTTCAGGGGGATCCCGCCCGAGATCAACGACGCATGCCGGCTCGACGGATACGGGCACCTGGCCTTCCTCACCAAGTTCGCGGTGCCGCTCACCCGCCCGGTGATCGCGGCGTTCACGGTGATATCCGCTCTGGGGGCGTGGAACCAGTACCTGTGGCCCCGGTCGATCATCGACAACGACGACTACGCCACCCTGCAGATCCAGCTCCGCACGATCGTGGGCGAGAACGTCGCCGACGCCAACCTGTCGATCGCGGCCGCGCTGGTGGCCGCCTTGCCGGTGCTGGTGCTCCTCGTGGCGTTCCAGCGCCAGATCATCCGTGGTCTGACCGCCGGTGCGGTGAAGTAGCCATGACCCCAGGCCCCGAATTCGCAGACCTGAAGCCAGATCCGAGCCGTTCCGGTGTGAACTGTGGTCACCGAACCTCCGAAGGGAACCCAATGCAACTGACCGATCCCGAGACCAACCCGGTTCGCCGGTTGGGTCGACCCCGCCACCTCCTGGCGGTGGCGGCCGCGGCCGGCATGCTGCTGGCCGCCTGCGGGTCGCCTCCCACCTCGGGCGACCAGGAAGCAGGAGGCCGTGACCCCGGCACCCAGGCGGACGCCGAGTCGCTGGCCGACCTGTGTCCGCTCGACGCGCTGGAGGAGGCCACCGGCCCGATCGACGTCGACCTCTGGTACGGCGGCCTGGGCGGCGACACCCAGACCACCATGGAGGAGATGGCCACCGCCTTCAACGCCAGCCAGGACCAGATCGTGGTGAGCGCCAACAACCAGGGCCGCTCCTACGAGGAGGTGCTCCGCAAGTACGAGGGGGCGTCGTCGACCCCGGCGCAGCTGCCCCAGGTGATCTACCTGGAGGACACCGCCCTCGGCCAGATGGTCGACAAGGGCCAGGTGCTGCCCGCGCAGGCCTGCATGGAGGCCGACGACTACGACATCACCCAGATCCTGCCCACGGCCCGCACCGCGTTCTCGGTCGACGGCACGCTCTACCCCGGGTACATGAACGTGTCGACCCCGGTGCTCTACTACAACAAGGTCATCTTCGCGAAGGCTGGGCTCGACCCCGAGAACCCGCCGGAGACCTTGGAGGAGATCCGTGCCGCGGCGCAGGCCATCAAGGACGCCGGCCTCGCCGTGAAGCCGTTCTCGTTCAAGGTGAACCGCTGGTTCATGGAGAACTGGCTCAGCGGCGTGGGCATCGACTCGGTGAACAACGACAACGGTCGGACCGCCGCGCCCACCGAGGCCACCTTCGACACCCCCGAAGCCGTCGAGATCCTCACCATCTTGAAGGAGATGAACGACGACGGGCTCCTGAACCCGTTCGCGTCGACCGAGGGCGACATCGACCACTTCCTCGCCCTGCTCCCACCCGACGGCGGCATCCCCCAGAGCGCCATGTTGGTGGAGACGTCCACAGCCTCCACCACCATCGCCAGCGTGGTCTCGGGTCAGCTCACCGCGGCCGAGGCGGGCATCGACTTCGACGAGTCGATCGTCGACCGTGAGGCCATCGTTCCCGGCGGTGCCCCGTACCCCGGCCTCGAGAGCGGCGGCAAGGTCAACGCCGGCGGCGGCGCCTTCTTCATCCTCAACACCTCGGATCCGGCTCAGCAGGCCGCGTCGTGGAAGTTCCTCCAGTTCATGCTCCAGCCCGAGAACGCCAGGACCTGGCACATGAGAGGTGGCTACCTCCCCATCGTGAAGACGGTGTTGGACGACGACGAGGTCAAGACGTTCTGGAGCGACACCATGGCCGGCGTGATCGTCCACCCGGCCGTCGAGCAGCTCCGCAACGCCGACCCCGACCAGGCCGGACCGCTGATCGGCCCCTACGTACCCTTCACCGATGCCCTCCAGGGCGCCATGGAGAAGGTGCTTCTGAGCGGGGCCGATCCGGCCACGGAGCTGACCGCTGCCCAGGAGAAGGCCAACAAGGCGTTCGCCGACTACAACGGCGAGTGATCCACCAGCCACCGGCGGGGCAGCGCCTGCTCCGCAGGTGGTGGAGCGTCTGAGGAGGACGGCCCGAGACGGGCCGTCCTCCGTCGCGTTCGTGGGGAGGACGGGCCGGTGCACGGGAGCGGTGGTCGCACCCGCCATGATGGGCGGATGCACGTCGTCGCGGTAACCGGGCTGAAGGGCGGGGTGGGAAAGACCTCCACGGCGGTGAACCTGGCCGCCCTGTCGGCCGGCGAAGGTCGGCGCACCTTGTTGTGGGACCTCGATCCGCAGGGCGCAGCCACCTACTGCCTCGACCTGAAGCCGAAGCTGAAGGGAGGTGCGCTGAAGCTGCTGGGCGGTGGCCGGGGAGGCCTCAGCCGCGTGGCGAGGACGTCGAGCGTGGCCAACCTGGAGGTGGTGCCGGCCGATGGGTCGGTGCGTGAGGTGGAGAAGATCCTCTCGGCGAGCGCCAAGCCCCACAAGATCATCCGCCGGCTGGTGGCCGGAGCGAAGGACGATGCCGACGTGGTGGTGATGGACTGCCCGCCGGGTCTGGGTCACGTGGTGGAGGCCGTGGCCGCGGTGGCCGACGTCCTCCTGGTGCCGGTGGTGCCCGAGCCTCTGCCGTACCGGGCCCTCGAACGCTTCCGTGCGTTCCTGGCCGACACCCGCTCGGCAGGCCCGGAGCTTCTGGCCCCCTTCCTCTCGATGGTCGACCAGCGAGAGCCCATGCACCGCCGGGTGGAGGCGCAGATCCGATCCGACGGCGGGTTCCTGGCCGCTGCCATCCCCGAGAGCTCGGCGGTGGCGCGCATGGGCGAGGAGCAGGTCCCCTCGGTGATCTCATCTCCGCGGAGCCTGGCCTCCCAGCAGTACCAGCTCCTATGGGCCGAGACGAAGGAACGGATCGGCATCTAGCGCCGTGACCGGCAGCCTCCGCACGGATCGATCGGTGTGATGCGCTGGTGGTGGTCAGCGCGCCAGCTTCAGCTTCGACACCGCGACGGGGGGCGATTCGTTCGACCGCCGCCATCAGCCCGTGAGGGCGGTGGTCGACAGCAGGGCGTCGAGCACGAGCGTTGCCACGCCCGGGTCCAGCTCGTCGAGGACCTCGAAGAGCATGTCGTCCAGGTCGGGCACGCTTCGCAACGACCAGTGGGCGAAGGACCCGGCATCGAACCACTCGTCGAGGGGGACCGTGCTTCCTCCCGGAGGCTGGAGGGCCTGCGGTGGACAGGTGGCCGCCGACAACCGAGCCATCCGGTCCCAGTTCGAGTCCGCCTCCAGGGAAGCCGTGAGCCCCCGCAGGCGGTGAGGACCGAGAACCGGACCCTTTGGGTGCAGGGGGTGGACGGGGGCGATCTCCTGCCAGGTGAGCTCGCTGGACCTGCCCTCACTGCGATCGATGAGACGCCACAGGTCTCGCAGCCAATGGGCCTCGACGCAGGTGCGCAGCTCCTCGGTGGGCTCGGGCGTCGGCAGACCGAGGCACCGCTTCAGCGCGTCTGCCCCCCACCCCTGGGGAGGTTCGGCGATGGTCTCGGTCGGTCGGCCGGCGCGCTCCAGGACGGTGGCCGCCTGTCCGTCGGCGGAGTGGAGCACGGTGATCCGGACCCGGTCGATCGAATCCTTCGAACGGGCCTCGCCCCCCGTGACCAGCCCGACGGCGCTGGCGTGGACCGGGGCCCGCCACCCGATGAGGACGTCGGTCGGGTGGGACGCACCTGGCGGGATCGCCCACAGACCCAGGTTCAGGGCGTCGGTGCCGTAGAAGCACAAGACGACCAGGTCGGACGGATCGTCCAACGTGCTCTGGTGGACTAACTCGGCGACCGACGCGAGAGGTGGGACGCCGGCCGGCTCGGCGGCTCTGCGGCCGCGGTGGCTGTGACGGGACACTGACATGGAGGGACCTCCGGAGCAGATGGCTTCCGGCGGTCCGTGCCCGTGGGGGCGAGGGGACTGCGAACCTCGTGAGAGAGAGTATGGCCGAGGGGTCTGACATCGGGCGGTGCGGCCTGACCGACGCAGCGCAGCCGGGCCGGCAACCCTGCTGGTCAGGGCGTGGGTGCCTGCTGCGTGGCCCTCGGCTACACGGAAGCGGTGACGGGCTCGCCAGAGCCCATCACCGTTCGACCCGAAACCCGCGCCTGGCGTGCGAGCCGCTCGGCTGCCACCGAGACGATCTCGGCCTCCACCGGGGCCACCTTGTCGATCAGACGAGCGGCGGCCGCCCATCGCCGCTCGGCCAGCACTCGGGCCAGACGGGCGTCGCTCGGTGCGTGGGCGTGGAGGGCCTCGTTGGCAAGGACCTGGGGCCGCCGGCCGGCGTCGCGACGGGCGGCGGGGCCCAGGCCGAGGACCCGGCCGATCGCTCGCAGCGAGGTCCAGTGACCAGAGGGCGACTCGTGGCCGTAGAGGCGGAAGGTGTCGATGTGGGTGTGGTGGTGCCAGGCGGCCCGGTAGGCGCCGGCGTGGCCGGGTAGCGGAGCCCGGTTCATGGTGAGACCACGATCCAGGCAGAGCTGGAGCCCGAGGTCGAGCCCGAGGATCCGGGCCCGATCGGCGATGAAGGGGAGGTCGAATGTGGAGCCGTTCCAGGTGGCGAGCACGCCCGGCTCGAGGTCGGCGAGCCGAGCGTCGAGCGCGACGATCAGCTCGGCCTCAGGACCGACGAAGACCTCGTCGAGCTTGCGTCCCGACAGCGCGATCGTGAGCACCGGTGCCACCGTGGGGTCCAGGCCATCGGTGCTGGTGTCGGTCTCGATGTCGAGTCCGTAGACGTTGGCGTGCTGCATGTGCGCGCTCCCGGCGAGTTCCCCTTGCTGGAGAAAATCGTAGGGAGCGAGCGCGCGCCGGTGGTGGATACCCTACGGAGCGCGCGAAATCAAGAGCGACGTCGCTTGCGACGGGAACGTCTCTGGAGCGGCCCGTGGTCCGGGGAAGGGTCTAGCGCTCTTCCTTGAAGATCACGTGCTGACGGATCTTCGGGTCGTACTTCTTCAGTTCGATCCGCTCACGCGTGTTGGTCTTGTTCTTGCGCGTGACGTAGGTGTAGCCCGTCCCTGCGGTGGACTTCAGCTTGATGATCGGACGCTTGTCGCTCTTGGCCATCGGTTCGTTCTCCCGGAACGGTCGGAAAGCAGGGAGCCGGCCGGGACCGTGCTCTTGCGGACAGGCAATCGTAGGTGCCACTGGTCGATCCACCAAACTCCGCCAGGCCAGGGGGCCCGTGGTCGGGAGTCGGCTGGAAAGCGCCGGCCGGGTGGACGAGGCTGCCCCAATGCCACCACCCATCCGAACCGTCGAACCGCCGGCCCGCTCCACCGGTGGATCCGGTCGAGCGCTGGCCAGGGCGTTCCGGCTGGTGGGGGCGCTTTTGATCGGCCTGGCGGTGGTGCTGTCGGGCTCCTCTCCGGCGGGCGCCCACGCCGACCTCACCAGCACGTCGCCGGTGAGCGGATCGGTCCTGGCCGAAGGCGAAGCTCCCGCTGAGGTGGTGCTGACCTTCACCGAGAACGTGGCGGTGGAGACCGACGGCGTGCGGATCCTCGACTCCGACGGCGACCGGCGCGATGCGGGGACCGCCTCGGCCAGTGGAAGCGTGGTGAGCGTGCCGGTGGAGGGCACCCTCGGCCAGGGGGGCTACGTGGTGGCCTGGCGGGTGGTGTCGGCCGACGGCCACCCGATCAACGGTGCGTTCCAGTTCTCGGTGGGCATCCGGTCCCAGGTCGGTGCCGATGTCGTCGACTCCGCCTTCGGCTCGGGCTCGGACCAGCGCGACCGCCAGTTCGGCAGCGTCCTGAGAGCGGTGGCCTACGCGTGCACGATGGTGGCCGCCGGCGTCACGGTGGTCGGTGCGCGGCTGCGGCGGTCCGGTGACCCTTCTCCCGTCACCTGGTGGGTGGCGCTCCTGGCCGCGGTGGGCGTGCTCGCCCTGGTCCTCCAGGTGCCGGTCCAGACCTCGCTCATGACCGGTCGCGGGTGGGGCTCGGTGACCGAGACCGGAGTGCTCGGGCGTGCTCTGGGCGACGGGCTCGGGTGGGCGCTCGGGATCTCGGTGCTGGGGCTGGTGCTGATCGGGATCACCGCCGGTCTGCCCTTCAAGGGTCCGGTTCCGATCATCGCCATCGCCGGCGGCGTGATGGCACCGGTCGGGTTCGTCCTGTTCGGGCACACCAACACGATGTCGCCCGCCCTGGTGGCCTACGTGGCCGATCTGGCCCACGTGTGGGCGGCCGCGGTCTGGTTCGGTGGTCTGGTGGCGCTGCTGGTGATCCTGCGACGCCGTCGAGCCGAGGGCGAGGTCGTCGCGGCCGGATCAGCGGTGGGGTCGTTCTCGGCCATCGCCGGTGTGGCGTTGGCGGTGGTTGCGGCCTCCGGCCTGGCCATGGGGTGGATCGAGGTCGGCGGGCTCGATGCCCTCACCGGCACCACCTACGGCAAGTACCTGATGCTGAAGGTTGCCCTGGTGGGCTTGGTGGCCCTGGGTGGCACCTGGAACCGCTTCCGTCTCGTCCCTCACCTCGTGGCGGGCGGCGCGGTCGACGGCGGGGGCCAGGGTCCCGCCGTCGAGGCTGACGCAGACGTCGAGGAGGTCGACGAGGTCGACGAGGTCGACAGTTGGGCTCCGGACGGGCAGACGTCGCGCTGGGAGTCGCTCGGGAGGGTCTTGCGGATCGAGGTGGCGCTGCTCGTGGCGGTGGTGGGAATCACCGGGGTGCTGGTGAACGAGACGCCGGCCAGGCAGGCGCTCCAGACGGTCCCGCGGGTCGAGGCCCCCTTCGGCGAGGGGACCATGGAGGTCTGGCTGTCGCCGGGGCGTGCCGGTCTCAACGACGTCCACGTGATCCTGCTCGGCGACGACGGCGCACCCGACGACACCTTCCAGGAGGCCGAGCTGGCGCTCTCGCTTCCGGCCAGCGACGTCGGCCCGATCGAGCTGGAGCCGGTTCGAGTGGGCCCCGGCCACTTCCAGGCCGTGGCCGTCGACCTGAGCATCAAGGGCGACTGGACGCTGACCGTGAGGACCCGCCCCGACCGGTTCACGCTCACCGAGGGAACCTCTTCGTTCCGGATCGGTTGAGGCGATGGTGACGGTCGGCGGACCGACGCTGGGCCGCTCCGCCGACCGGTCAGGTCAGATGTAGTCGTCGAGGAGGTTCGTGACCAGGGCGGCGACGGGAGAGCGCTCGCTCCGGGTGAAGGTGACGTGAGCGAAGAGCGGGTGGCCCTTCATGGCGTCGATCACCGAGGCGATGCCGTCGTGGCGGCCGACCCGCAGGTTGTCGCGCTGGGCGACGTCGTGGGTGAGCACCACCCGGCTGCCCTCGCCCAGGCGGCTCAGGGCGGTGAGCAGCACCGGACGTTCCAGGTTCTGGGCCTCATCGATGATGACGAAGGTGTCGGTGAGGCTCCGGCCCCGGATGTGGGTGAGCGGAAGCACCTCGAGCAGGTCGCGGGCCATGACCTCCTCGACCACCTCGGGTCCGGCGATCGACTCCAGCGCGTCGAACACGGCCGCCGCCCAGGGGCCCATCTTCTCGTCGCGGTCGCCGGGCAGGAACCCGAGGTCCTGGCCGCCCACCGCGAAGAGCGGGCGGAACACGAGGATGCGCTTGTGGGTCCGCTTCTCCAGCACGGCTTCGAGCCCCGCGGCCAGGGCCAGGACGCTCTTGCCGGTACCGGCGTTGCCGCCCAGGCTCACGATGCCCACCGAGGGGTCGGCCAGGATGTCGAGCGCGATCCGCTGCTCGGCGCTGCGCCCGACGACGTCGAACAGCGACAGATCGCCGCGGACCAGGTGCACCTGCTTGTCGTCGCGGATCCGGCCGAGCGCCGACTGGCTGCCGGCGTGCAGGGCGACGCCCGCGTTGCAGGGCAGGTCGCGCGCCTCGTCGAGGTCGAGCACCCGATCGGCGTAGAGGTCGTCGATGTCGTCGGGCTCGACGTCGAGTTCGACGAAGCCGTTCCAGGTGGCGTCGGTGGCCTGCTCGTTGCGGTACTCGTCGGCTTCGAGGCCCACGATGCTGGCCTTGAGGCGCAGCGGTAGGTCCTTGGTGACGACGGTGACCGACTCGCCTTCCAGTCGCATGTTGTGGGCCACGGCGAGGATGCGGTGGTCGTTGTTGTCGGCGGCCATGGTGGGGGGAAGGCCCTCGGTGGACTGGTGGTTCAGTTCCACGCGCAGGGTCCCGCCGTGGTCGTTGACGGGGAGCGGCACGGTGAGGGAGCCGTGCTCCAGGCGCAGCCGTTCCAGGTGGCGCAGCGTCTGCCGCGCTGCCCAGCCCAGCTCCGGGTGGTCACGCTTGGCCTCGAGCTCCATGAGCACGACGATCGGCAGGACCACGGCGTGCTCGTCGAAGCGCACGAGGGCGCCGGGGTCGGCGAGCAGCACCGACGTGTCGAGCACGTACGTGTGCGGGCGCGGCATGGCAGCGGACGTTGTTGGTTCGGTCACGGTCACCCCTGATGGACGTTCGGCAGCCATCTGGAGCCCGCGGTCGCTCAACGGACCGGGTCGCTGACGGCTGGGTGGAGTATCACCGCCCACAATCCTTTCGGCCCCGAACGACCGATTGGTGGATACCCCGAGAACGTTCACCACTTCGCAACGCGCGGTTCAGCTGCGGTCGGCGCCTGCGACGACCACGCCGACCGCGCCCCCGTCCTATGGTCGCGGCCGTGACGGTCGAAGCCCCCGAAGCCTCTGCAGACCGGTCCGACCGAAGGCCGCAGCCGCTCGCGGTCCGCCCCGAGTTCGACCTGCCCGACGACGTCGCCTACCTGAACTGCGCGTTCATGGGGCCGATGCCAACCGGCGCGGTGCACGCGGGGATCCAGGGGCTCGGACGCAAGGCGCGTCCGTGGACCATCGCGCCCGACGACTTCACCGTGCCCGTCGACCTCCTCCGCGACTGCTTCGCCCGGTTGCTCGGCGTCCCGGGCGACGTCGATGGCGTGGCCATCACCCCCTCGGTGAGCTACGGCGTGTCGACCGCCGCCCGCAACCTCCACTTCGACGACGGCGCCGACGTGGTGGTGATGGCCAAGCAGTTCCCATCCGACGTCTACGGGTGGGAGAAGGCGGCGCTGCGCCACGGCGGAAGGCTCCGCACGGTGGAGGCCCCGGCCGATCACGACTGGACGTCGGCGGTGCTGGCAGAGATCGACGCCGCGGGCTCGAGCCTGGGGTTGGTGGCGGTCCCGCCCTGCCACTGGATCGACGGTGGGGTGGTCGACCTGGTGGCGGTGTCGGAGGCAGCCCGGGCTGCGGGCGCCGCGGTTGCAGTCGACGTCTGCCAGTGGCTCGGAGCGGCGCCGTTCGACGTGGAAGCGGTGAAGCCGGACTTCGTGGTGGGAGCAACCTACAAGTGGCTCTGCGGGCCCTACAGCCTCGGGTTCCTTTGGGCCGGGCCCCGCTGGCGCGACGGCGAACCGATCGAGCACGGTTGGACGGCGCGGGCGAACAGCCACTGCCTCGCCTGCCTGGCCGACTACACCGCCGACTACCAGCCGGGCGCTCGCCGCTACGACGTCGGCGAGGTGGCGAACTTCGCCCTCGTGCCTGCGGCGCTGGCAGCCACCGAGCTCGTGGCCTCCTGGGACCCGCAGCGCACGGCCGCCCACGCGCGGCACCTGACGGACCGGGTCGCGGAGGGTGCGGCCGCCCTGGGGCTGCACACCGCCCCGGCCGCGCTCCGCTCTCCTCACATCGTCGGGGTGCGGCTCGGCCCCGAGGTCGACGCCGAGGCGCTGGCTCCGGCGCTGGCCGACCGTGGCGTGCACGTGAGCGTCCGGGGCGACGCGCTGCGGGTGTCGGCCCACGGCTTCAACGATCGCTCCGATGTGGAGCGCCTCCTGGGAGCGCTCGCGGAGCTCCTCGGACGGACTCCGTGAAGCCGTGCCCGTTCTGCGGGGTGGTGGCAGGTGAGCAGCCCGCGCACGTCGTCTGGTCCGACGACGAGGTGGTGGCCTTCCTCGACATCCGGCCGCTGTTCGAGGGCCACACCCTGGTGGTCCCCCGCGATCACGTGGAGACGCTCACCGACCTCCCCTTGGCTCAGGTCGGCGCGTTCTTCTCGCGGGTGCAATCTCTGTCGGCGGCCGTGCGCGACGCCATGGGAGCACAGGGGACGTTCGTGGCCATGAACAACAGGGTCAGCCAGAGCGTCCCCCACCTCCACGTCCACGTCGTGCCCCGGACCAAGGGCGACGGCCTCAAGGGGTTCTTCTGGCCTCGCACCCGGTACGGATCAGATGAGCGGGCGGCGGAGGTGGCCGCTCTGATCGGAGCGGTGGCGGACGAGGCGTCCTGACATCAGGGCTCGAGCGTGACCACCGGTTCGCCTCCGGCCACGACGATGGTGGCGGGCACGGCGAGCAGTTCGAGCGGATCGGTGGACGCGTAGGCGGGATCCGCCGCGGTGATGGCGATCACCTCGCCCTTGTGGGGCCCTGAGGCGATGGCCAGTTCGAGGCGGATCGAGCCGGGACCGTCGCCCGGCTCCGCGTCGACCACGATGGCGTCGTAGGTCCCGTCGTCCAGCATCGGGGCGATGGTAGGGCGGCGTGGCGCGGGGTATCCCACAATCGCGGCGGAGGCGGGGAAATACTTGACCTCACCAGGCCCCACGAATCAGTGTGCGGGTCGCATATCCCAACAATCAGGAGGTTGGCTGTGGCCAACATCACCAAGGCTGAGCTCGTCGACCAGGTCGCCGCGCAGGCTGGCACCGACAAGACCACCACTGCGGCCGTGCTGAAGGCGTTCGAGGAGACGGTCCTGGCCCTCGTGACCAAGGGCGACAAGGTCGCCCTCACCGGCTTCGTGTCGTTCGAGCAGGTCTCGAAGAAGGCCACCACCGCCCGCAACCCCCGCACGGGTGAGCCGGTTCCGGTGAAGGCCAAGAAGGCCCCCAAGGCCACCCTTGGTGCCACCTTCAAGAAGACCGTCAACAAGGAGATCCCCGCTCCGAAGCTGGCCAAGAAGTAGCACCAGCAAGACTCGGGAGGTGGGAGGGCTTCGGCCCTCCCACCTCTGCGTTTTGGCCCGACATCGGTCCGTCCTGGCGGGACCGGTCCTGGTCGGTCCGGTCCCGGTGGTGGCGGCCGGGCGCTAGCGGTCGGTGGGCATGAAGCGGAACCGCTCCGCCAGCGGCACCCCGGCCCAGGCTCCGGCGTCTGCGAGCCCGACACCGATCTCGGAGCGGAAGCGTGCGGTGGCCTCGTCGACCTCGTGGTCGGCTCCGTCGCCGATGAACATGGTCGACTCGAACTGCGAACGGTGCGATTCCAGAGCGGCGAGCTTCGCCCTGAAGTGGGCATCGTCGACCACCTCTGCGTGGTCGGGCTCATCGGCCTCGAACAGGAGCAACGCCGAGGGCCGGTGGGGCGTCAGGTCCTGATCGCGGAAGAAGTGCGGATCGCGCGCCGCCACCAGGGCGTCGCAGGTGAGGAAGCCCGCCGCCCGGTGATCGGGGTGGAGCCGGTAGCGCTTCCACGGATCGTGGCCGAGCAGGACGTCGGGGCGGACCTGGCGGATCACCCGGACCAGGTCGGACCGGCTGGAGCGTTCGTTCTCCAGGTCACCGTCGACCCGGCCCAGGAAGTGCACCGATCCGGTGGCGCCGAGGGCCGTGGCCGCGGCGCGGGCCTCGCTCTGTCGGGTGGCCACCAGTTCGGCGGTGTCGGTGTCGGGATCCCAGGTCCCCTTCGACCCGTCTGTGCACACCACCAGCGACACCTCGCAGCCCTGGGCCGCCCACTTGGCCAGGGTGGCCCCGGCCCCGAACTCGACATCGTCGGGGTGAGCCCCCACGGCGAGGGCGCGGGCTGGGACGGGCAGGTTGCGACTGGAAGCGGTCATGGCCTCAGGATCGGGTCGGGGGTGGCCCGCCGGGGATGCCGGCGACCATCTCCCCGGACGGCAGGACGAGGTCGTCGGGTACATCGACGTCCCACGAGAGGTCGCCGTCGTCCAGAACCGTCGCCTCCAGGCCGAGGCGTTCTGCTTCAGCGAGGTGGCGGTGGAAGGAACCGGGGCCGTACGCGAAGCGGAAGCCCGACGCGGCGGGGATGGAGATCACGTTGGTTCCGTCGGCCCGGCGGTCGGGCACGAGGACCGCGCCGGACCCTTCGGCCACGTGGACCAGGCCGGTGGCGAGCGGGAGATCGGCGTGGGAGACCACCACGCGGTCGAACCCGGCATCGGCCACCTGCTCGACCCCGGCGGACACTGCACCGTCGAGGCCGAGGCCAGGGGTCCACCGCACCTCGGCGCCGAGATCCAGCGCCCAGCGCCGCACCTCTTCGTCGTCGCACACCACCAGCGTGGCCAGCGGCGCTGCGGCGCGGACGACCGCGGTGGCCATGTGGCGGGCCAGATCGGCCCGGTCGGCGGG